>JAGGTN010000033.1 GCA_021163645.1 Microcaldota archaeon
CCATATCAAACAATCCCTTTTAAGTTTTCAAATAGAGAGATAGAATTAGAAATATCTACTAATGAACCAGGACCTTCAAGACAGATAAAACCCTTTGCCCAGTTAAAAAAGAATAATGTGGTTCTGCCTGAAAAAAAACAGTTGTTAGAAATGAACACAAAGGAATATCCTAATTCTATACCTGCTCAATTGGCAATAAATGAACCCGGAGAATATATAATTGAGATAACCGATGGAATTTCTATTTTTGCATCTGGATATGCCAAGATAAGCGATATCCGTATATCATCTGATGAAAAGGATTATAGACGCGGGAATTTTAGATTTAGCTTCAAAGATGAATTGGGTAATCCAGTTATCATATCTCATGTGAGAGTATACTTCAATGATAAATTCATTCAAGAATTTAAGAAAACATCTTCGGTTTCATTTAAAGGGTTATCCGTATCGCCTGGAGAACAGGAGTTCAAATTTGATTTTGGTGGCGGGAATGTGAAATTATACTCGGATGTATATACGCCTCCAAACCCATTCGTAGATATAATCACAAAACCAATAAATATGGTACTCTTGATAATCACTGTTATCGCGGTAGTGATAGCATTAGGAATTAAGAGAAAAGAAAGGCCAGTATTTTCATTAGATATCCCTGATTTCCCTCCATTAGCATTCAGGAAAATATACATAAAACCAGAAGAAGTCATGGAAATATTTGAACAGGTAAATCATGATTATTCATGGAGATATATGCCTCTATCATTAGAAGAGATTAAGAAAGGATTTTTAAAATATATTCACCGCGGAGAAAATCTAGTAATTGGAGAATATAACCTGCAAATACTGCTCGACCGCATGATTGATAAGGGTTATGTAAAAGAGAGGAAGGGTTATTATTTGTTATCCCGATGGGAGGATAAGAGTAAAAAATCTGCGAAGTTTCTTGTCATATATAGGCAATTAAGGAATATCTTTGTTGATAACACAATTAAATTCACAAAATTAGGAGTGTCTAAAGATTCTGATTTGGAAATAACAACTAGTGGAGAACATATGCACATTTTTATATATGATAATAATCTCAAAGAGATATTCGATAAGATAGTAAAACTCATTTCTTATGGGAATATATTAATTATCTTTGATAATGAGTCAGATAAACAAAGATTCTTAGATGAAATAACATCACCAAGCAAATCATTAATATGGTTTAAATTAGAGATAGAATCTGGAGAAATTATCCCTTTATCTATTGATGAGCTTGTGGATTATATCACTACGATAAAAGGGCAATAAGGTCACACATAATCTGATAATAACACTCTTGCCTTATTATTATCCGTGGTATCTAAAAGCAGATACGCTATGCCATTGTTTTTATCTATCAATGATATCTTCGTTATGCTTATATTGTTCGATGCGAGGATATCAGTTACCATCGCCAAGATACCTGGTTTGTCTTCAAGTTTAAGAACAATGCTTCGCGTTGAAATCGGTTTATGTCCAAGCGCTTTAAGTAGTCTTACTGCTTTGTCATAATATTCCTTACCCACACCTATTGTTATCATACCCTTATTACCTATAACCATTGCATTTATATCCTCAATATTTATCCCTGAACCACCTAATATCTCTGCGATCTCTTTGAGCACTCCTGCTTTTTCATCTACTATTATGGTTATGTGCCTCATCAAATCACCAATACAAAAATTAGTGATATTATAATATTCTTTATCTTATCTATCATCAAATTTCATATAATATATTTTTTCAACAGCCTTTTTGCCTTGCTAGGCTTATCCACCTGTAAAGACAATAACACTCTACCAGAGCCTTTTGCTATGACATCTATTCGTATTATGCTAATGCTATTCTTAGATAGTATCCTAGATATCAACGCCAATTCTCCTGGTTTGTCTTCGAGCTGGACGACAATCGTATCACTCAAGGATGGTTCAAATCCATTTGCCTTGAGCACTTTTATGGTTTTCTTATCATCGCTAACCTCAAGATCAACATATATTTTATCACCGAGTGTAACTACATTTATATCATCGATATTTATCCTACTCTTGGATAGTATATATGATAGCCTGGCGATAAAATTGGGATCATAATCTACAGTAAGATATATTCTTTTTCTCATATAGATTTATATAATCAGAAACAAATATAAGGGTTTTGATGATTATTATAACTAGGTGATTAAATGCACATGAGATATGTTTCACTATCAATACTTATAGTTATTTCATTCATAACATTAGGTTATTGTAGTAATAGCTTTAATTTAACAGTTTATCAGGAGGGAAGTAAAATAATACTTGAAATAAATTCCCCTTCTGAATATGTTATGGCAAATGTCGCTTTGATGAAAGATAATGTTCAGGTGGCTTCAAAAAAAATAACAGGAATAGGCCATATAAAATCTTCATTTAATATAAATGAATTTGGAAATTATACATTAAAGATTTATGATATAAATAAAAAAGAGACAGCAACAGTTTCTATATCAACAAAAGAAATATTGGTACATAGTTCAAACGAACCCACAAAACAAGAAGGAGCAATATTGTTTAATAATAATTATCTTTTAGTAGGAACAGTATTAATCATTATAGTATTGATAATCTTATTATTTAAATTCCTGAGAAAACATGTAAATAGGAAAAAATAGGCACATATCTACACCCTCACTAAATATGTTGTTCTATATATTCTTCTTCCTTGCTTCACACCATACAGTTTATATGTTTTCTTATAACCTAGTTTAAGGCTATTCAATACCTCTTCAACAGATCTTTTATCACCTACATATAAATCAATCCCCGTCCTATGCTCGATTTCTTTTGATATAAATGTCAATTTCTTAAGCTTAATCTTAACCTTATCCGCAAGATGCAACACTTTCTCAATATCTTCTTTTTTTACACAGCGTAATTGGACAATTGCTTCATAATACCCACCATGCTTGCGAGAACATACATTACAAAGTCCTTGGTTTTCTACAACATCTATTTTTTTGGTTATTTTAAATGATTGACCTTCTCTTGTAAGATAATAAGTTATCTTTCCTGTAGAGATATCAAATTTAAGATCATCATAATCGCCAGTTGTATTCTTCCTGATATAACGTTCAAATATATCATCTGAATAATTCATCCATTTATTACCAATTTTAATCTTATTGCATTCTCTGCATAGAGTATAGACTAACCTGTTGATATTCAATTTTATTCGTACAGGGTAGCAATCAATACAAAATTGACCTATGAACTTCTTTCTATCACTACTCGCACCACATTTGGGACAGATTTTCATGCATGAATTAATAACATAGGATTTAATAAACATTTCAGTAGAATTAATACTATGGATTCTAATACATCCCTTACATCAGGTGAAGATAGCGTAATCAAGATTACAGATTATTTTAAGATGCCAAAACAATCTACAATAATAGCCATTCTATTGGTAACACTGATGATATTCAGCTACTTTATCCATATAGTAAATAATCAGCCAATCAGTCGTTCAGTGGCAAGTGCATTCTTCATAACAGTCCTCCCAACATTGCTAATAATATTGACTTTCTCTTTATTGATACGCACAGATGTTAAGTCAAAGGTATTTCTTATGGTTATTCTTACATCCGCGGTGTTATCTTTGATATACTCTGTTGGATTATTGTTTAAAAATAATTTTTTCTATATAGTTGTTGTGGGATATGGATTGATAGTATTCTCATGGTACTTGTTGTTAAACCTAATATTAGGGTTCAAAAAAAGTGCGGTGATATTGGCCTTAATTATGATAACGTATTATTCAATATTCTTGTTTATGGATAGTGAATACAGGACCGAAGGATTGATAGAATCATTGTTTAAGATATATTTATCATCAATCATATTTATCTTAGGGGTTGTAATAATATTCCTTATCATCAACGCCCCAATGAAAAATAGGTTTGGGATAAAGAGTACTGATGCCATTACACAGTTCAGTCAACAATGGTTAGAAGGAGATAAGAAACTTGAACATTATTTTAGGAAAGTGGGAGTTAAAGTAGAAACTGATGTAAAGATTATATCATTTAAACGTGATAATGATTTAATTAATCTGATTATACCTAACATCCATTTTGGTCCTTTTGGTAATTTGGGAGGCAGTGCTTTTCCTTATCAAATATCAGAAAACATTGATGGAAAAAATATCATTTTGCATGGTACAGTTACACATGATTTTGACCCAGTGTCTACGGATCAGATTAAGCCAATACTTGATGCGTGCCATAGCATTCTCAAAGATATGAAATATGAAAAAGGATATTTTGAATATTTTCATAATTCTGATAAAAAATCACATGCATCGATAGATATGCTGGTATTCAATAGGTATGCAATCACAGGATTATCATTGTATCCTGACTCATCAGAAGATATAGAATATGGGATTGGTATGGCACTTGTGAATTATCAAAAAAGATATTATAAAGACGCAGCTGTGTTTGATGAGCATAATTCAGATACTGGTCATGTAACACCGATAAGAATAGGTAGCCCATTGTATAATAAATTCATTGACCTAATAGATAAAGCAAAAGAAGAACCCAAACGTAAAAGATATTCTCCTATCTGTGTTGGATATTCAAGCATTAACACGCAGAACATAGAAAATAGATCACTGGGCTCAGCAGGTATAAAATGCTTGGCAATCGGGGACAAGAAAAAGGTAAGAATTATTTTTCTCGTCCTTGACAGTAATAATATTACACCTAACGCGAAACATGCTATTGAAAAGCAGATTAAAAGCATAGGAATAGAGAATGTGATAATATCAACAACAGATACTCATGAGAACAATGCTGTGAAAGGCGTGATAAATCCCTTTGATATGTATGATTTTGGAGCATTGAATAAAAAAATTGTAGCATGCGTTAAGAATGCCATCCAAGACCTTAAACCTGCAAAAATAGGATTTGGCCAGAAAAATATTTTAGTTTATGTGCTGGGCCAGGGGATGTCAACTGAAATAGTAAGCATTTTCAATTCTCTAATATCGATCACAAAGATACTGATACCATTGGTCCTTATCATCGCAACAATTGCAATCCTGTTCGCATTGAAAAGTATAAATATTTAATTTTCATTGGTTGGTGATTGATTTGTTTGGGGTTGGATTATTTTTTTGTTTGATTGGTTGGTTGTTTTTTGGGGGGGTTGGTGTGGTTGATTTGTTCTTTTTTGTTTGTTTTTTGTTTTGGGGTTGGTGTTCGGGTTTGGTTTTTTTTGGGGTTGAGGTTGATTTTTGGTTGGTTTTATTTGGTTGGGGGGTGGTTTTGATTTTGTTGAATTTGTTTGATTTGGTTGGTGATGATGTTGGTTTTTGGTTTGTTTTTTACTTCGCTCTGTTAATTTTTTATTTTAATGATTAATTTACCATTTCTTATTCTTATATTATTATATCTTTTCAGCTTATCTCTATCTGAGCGATATAGTGAAATTAAATCATCAAGCATCAAAATATTTTTATTCATAAAATTAATCACATCCTTATATCTCTTCTCCTTTTCAAATAGCTTATTCAGATGTTCTTCTTGTGCAGCAAGCTTGCGTTCTATCTTTTTGTTATGTGCATTATGATTTATGTTATTCTTTACATGAGCGCATATTCCTAAGACATCTAAATAATAATATTCCAATAACGCATTAAAACTGCTGAACACCTGGATATCAGATTCCTTCTTAACGAATAAATCTGTTGCATAAAAATTATCATTGATGAAAATGAATTTCTTGTGTTTTTTCATTTTATCAACTGTTTTGATAAAATTTACAATCTCATCATCTGTCATGGAACTGCCTATCTTTTCTGGATTTACCTTGATATGCTTGAGGATAAGATCAAGATACTTAATACCCAGAGGGAGCTTGGATAGACAGGAAATTATATACCGATCACTTAAGAGATTTCGGATATCTTCAGCATTGAATGAAAATTCTATTTTTGGTTTTATTGGAGGAAGATATTCTTCACCGGGAATCAGATTCCGTCCTCTAAACCTCCCTTTATTTAATACGTTCAAGATAATATTTTTATTATCAGTTAGTATAACATTACCTTTACCAAACATTTCAAAAATGAGATTGAACTGTTTATTTTTTGCATCAAATATCATTTTTATGATACGGTCGTTATTTACTAAAGAAATTTCTTCCAACTTCGCATTAGACAATCTTTTCCTCAGAAACATAGTAAAGTTTAATGGAGATCTCCATGTTTGACATTTTTTGCTTATGAAAATACAGCAGGGGATTTTGATTACTAGTTTTTCTTTACCAAATTTCAATAAAAACAAATCCTGTTCAGGTTGGTAAATTTTCTCAAAATTCTTCCCGATAATTTGTGGTTTAACTTCTTCAAGAAAAACATAATAATCGTATACACTCATACATTTTGTCATTATTAACACCTCCAACCTTGCATATTTATCTCGTAGATAAGAAAGGTGAGGAATATTTATTAATGTTATGTTTGTTAGATTATTGGTGATTTAATATGGTAGCAAAGAAGAAAAAGGCTAAGAAAAAAACAACTAAGAAAAAAGCCAAAAAGAAGAAAACAACTAAGAAAAAAGCCAAAAAGAAGAAAAAGAAAAAGAGATAAATAATTTTGGCTTTTTATAATTTTTTTATCTTTTTATTTTTTTTCTTTTCATTTTTGGTTCGTGTGTTCTATCTTTTAACCCCTTTAACCTGCATACAAGACAAACATCATTGGAAGTTGGCTCTCCACATTTGATACATTGCTTTAAAGAATTGAATTCTTGTTTTGGTAAGAGAGGGATTATTTTTTCCACCATGTTCTTAACAAACCCTCTTCTGAAATTCTTAAACTGCTTTTCCATATTTAATATTGCTAGTTTTTGATTAGAACGCAGGCGGTCAACATAAGGACATTCACTATTTACTATATTAATATTATGAAGATTCACATAATACCTGATATCCTCCTCAGCTATATTGAATATTGGTCTAGCGCGTTTGACCATTCCATCATAGCCTTCAAGCACAGGATATTGTTTGGATATATAACCTAATTCTCCATTTATGATATTTTTTAAAAAATACATAACTTCATCATCTAACGTATGCCCTGTCAATAGCACAGCGGCGCCGTTCTCCCTAGATACCTTATTTAGATAATACCTCCTCACTGCCCCACACACTGAGCATCTCTCACGCTGGCCGTACCTTTTAATCTCAATTTCGGGCTTGACGATTGTGAGATTTACATTTAATTCTTTACATTGTTTTCTAACCGCTTCTAAGGATTCTTCTGAATAACTACCTAACCCTTGATAGATATGAACACCAAATATATTTACCTCAAATTCATCCTTTAACTTATTTAGGATATGCAACATAAATGAACTATCTTTACCGCCTGACAACCCGACAGCTAGTACATCACCTGGTTTGAACATTTGATATTTCCTCACGTTGTGTCTCACCTTTTTGAGTATATGTTCCACAAAACAATCATCACAGAACCAGACATTATCAGATTTTACAGTTGCAAGTGCCCAGACTCCCTTGCTTTTACATCTAACACAATACATGATATTAAATCCATAGATATGTTTAAATATATTATACTCATCAATAAATTATGAAATACATGATTTTATTAATTATATTAGCAATGTTATGGATAGTCCCAATTATAGATAGTGCCAATGAACCATGCATGATGTCTGATGATTGCCCTCAAGGATACTGCGAAGCAGGACAATGTGTTATACCAAACGTAACAAATTATATTATTACTGGTAATTGCGAGGTTACTGCAAACTGCACATATGGATATTGTAAAGATGGTGAATGCATTCTCCCTGTTGCCGGATTAGAAAAGAATTATTTTGGACTGAAAAGTGGATGCGCTGGAGTAATAGATTGTAAGACAGGAGTCATGTGTTTTCTCCTGTGCAATTTTATTTGGGTCCTATTGATAATACTGGCAATTCTATCAGGCTATTCAACAAGACATTATAAGAATAAAGCGGTTCCAATCAGTCTTGTGGTAATTCCAATATTAATAGCATTACTAAGCATTCCTATCGCAGGTCTTGTTGAAGCGATAATCCAGTTAGGGTATATTAGTTATATGAAAAAGGCAAAAACAGTAAACGAGAACGAAGAAGAATACTCTGATTCACAAACCTCTAGATAAAGAGATCTACATGTATAAATAGGACACTGCTCATATCTCATCCATTCCCTATGATTAAACATTTCAATATCCATTATCACTCATTGATTGTGAATACCAATTAGAATATCTATCCTTTAACTGTTTCTCAATAGATATGGATTCTTTTATACCTTCCTTGACATGCTCTCCTGTTATAAACTTACTCTCATCCATGATTGCAATATCCCCTGATACCTTTATCAGACCAGATAGTATTCTTAATCTAAGCGTATAACCAGATTTATCATCAAATTTCCTAGCAATCCTGCGTGCATATTCAACAACTTCATCCATACCCTTTTTATCCATGTGAGGTATCCGTCCGTCCTTTTTAATCTCTTGCGCGATGAACTGGTATAATTTATATTTGTTCTCCTTTGTCTCGGGCATCACAGTATCCATCAGAACTTCGTATCCATTACCTAATATACGCGACCTCAACGCAGGAAGAATCCTGTTCACATCATTAACATTGGCTGCACCAACCAGGATAAAATCACATGGAACATTATCAACACGCACGGACGCACCCGACCCGGTCGGGTTGCG
>JAGGTN010000007.1 GCA_021163645.1 Microcaldota archaeon
AATATGACAAAATCCAAACATAGGAATAATAAAATCAATAGAAAGAGAATCATGCCACCTGATTATCTCATGGAAAGGCAGGAGTATGCCCGTAGATTATTAATTCATGCCCGGAATGCTTGGATGAAATTTCATAATGCAGTTGATTCTCATATTCGTGAAGATGTAAATAAAACGTTAGATATAGCTGAGAATTATGCTGCTCAAAATTTTATAATCAATGATTCAGACCCCTCTGAGATGAGCAAATATCATGATATTCGTAGGCATGGTGATATGGTCCGTGCATCTCTCGATCCTGATGAAATGGCTGAATTGAATGGGAAATTACTTGAATATATAAGAACAGGAAATATATCTGGTATTATAGAAGTGATTTACCAGGGTGCGGATCTGAACATGCCTGATGAATATGGTTTGACACCAATGCATGAAGCAATGTTAATAAGTCAGTTAAATATTAATCAATCCGCTGCTAATCACATGAGTAGGTTGATTGATATCCTTGTCAAATTAGGAGGGGACCCAAATGTGAGAGACAGTTGGACACTCATGGATATTCGTAGGCATGGTGATATGGTCCGTGCATCTCTCGATCCTGATGAGATATCGGAATTAAATGAAGAATTGTTTGAATATATATGGAAGGGAGAGGTCTTAAGTATCTTAAAATTAATCTCTCATGGGGCAGATCCTAATGCAGTAATGGATAAAGATGGTTGGACAGTTATGCACTATGCAGCGCTTAGAGGTCATTTGGATGTAGTTAAGATCCTCATCCAGTTAGGTGTAGATGTCGATTCTAGAAATCATAATGGCTGGACACCTTTGTATGGAGCGGTAAATAACGGCTATCCTGATGTGATTAAAGCCCTAGTCGAATCTGGTGCTGATGTCAATGCCAAGGATGAAAATGGAGAGATACCTATACATATTGCAGTATTTAAAGACTATCCTGATGTGGTAAAGGTTCTTATAGAATTAGGAGCAGATATCAATGGTAAGAAGAACAATGGTGAGACACCTTTACATGAAGCGACATATTGGTCCCATCCCAATGAAATTGAAATAATTAGAATCCTCGTAGAATTTGGCGCAGACGTCAATGCTAAGGATAAATATGGTCGGACACCATTATATAACGCAGTAGAACGTAATCAATCTGATGCAATTAAGATGCTCATAAAATTTGGCGCGGACATCAATGCCAAGGATGAACATGGCCGAACACCCTTGCATCTTGCAGCACATAAAGGTCATTCAGATGTTGTTAAGACGCTCATAGAATTAGGTGCAGATCCCAATATAAAAGACAATCATGGAGATACGCCTTTTGATATAGGAGCAATGGAAAATTATCATGATGTGGTAAAAATTCTCCTTTCCAAATTAAAGTAAATATAAAATAATAAAATATATTTATTCCCCGAAAATCTTCTTTAAATCATCAGATTTTCCAAGGTCAATCTTCTGAGGTAGAATCTCCAGATGTTTCACATTGCATTTTCTCTCTTTTGTGCCTTTGATTCTTTTACCTGATTTGATCATTACATAATTATCATCTATTACTTTTGTGATAACACACCTCGAACCAGCATCCCTGCCAGCGAGTTTTATACACACCCTACCAGGTTCCAATAAACTAGCCATCGATATCACCTCATCTTTTAAAATATATTGACGAATATCTCAAAAACCATCTTTTACTTTTTTACTTCTTCATCATCTCAACATATTTCCTGAATTTAATATCAACATCATCCATCGTTATCAATCCAGTGTTCAGTTTTGTATTATATCGGATTACTTTTCTTGTACATTTATGACATAGATGACCACCAAACAATCTCTCAGGTCTTTTCTTAGTTTTACTGAGACCTCTGTTTGAATGCGTTCCTGGTAGAATCGCATGGCATAATGCACATCTATGTACCTTCCCTTTTTTCCTTTTCACATAGGTTATTTTTGTTCCAGAAGTCACTCTTTTAAATATCTTTCTTTTCGACCTTGATCTATTCCTCGGTAATGGCATTTAATTCACCTCATATTTATGATAAATATTATGATTATCTAAAATCATATATTTAAAATTATCATTTTCCTTTATTATACGTTTCGAATATCTTTAGGAATCCAGATAATACCAAACTGGTAATAAAAATAACAATCATGAACAATGCAAGATAACCATATTCCGTACTCGGATGGATAAAAGGTATCCCAAACGGCAGATTGAATACAAAATCATTGTATTTATTAGCGAGCATTCTCAATACTACTCCTACTATGGGTAATAATATGATTAATGGAATCATTTGATATTTGAATGATTCCATCGTCAGTTTACTGAATTCTTTTTGTTTCTGTTTAAGCTCTTCTAATTTCTGTTCATCATTCTCTTTCATGGCTTTACTGAGCTCTTTTGTGTATGCATTCATCTCTTTACGTATTTGTTTGAGACGTTTTCGATTGCCTAATACCTGTGTAACAGTGAATGAAAATATTCCGTATGCGATGGATACCAATGTGATACTTATAAATGGATCAGTTATCAATGACATAAATTACCACTTCCTATTGATTTTTTAAGATTTGATTACGTTTTTTAATCTTTCAACAGTTTCATTTAATTTACCTTCCTTGTTCTCGATTATCACGACATGCGCACCTGTGAAGAATGAATATGCCGCCACCAGATTAAATGTGATTTCAGAATGCTTATCAAACTCTTTTTTTGATAATATCTTTCTTTCTCTTATTCCTGCATTCTTATCCTTATTGCATCTTTTGATTATCTCATCGTAGGGTGCGGTTATCAATATGATATGCGAAACATCATTGAACTCTTTGATAATCCTGTAAGGCAATCCAGGTATGTATCCATCAACAGTAAAAACAACTGCATGAGTATCAATTATTGTTTTTTTATCTGCACGTGCGCTTATCAATTTTGCAGCATCGTTTTGTATCTTGATAAAAATCTCTCTTTTAAGCTTCCTGAGGTCATCACGGGACTTAACTCCATATTTATCTTTGCCTATTTCGAACATAACATCTCCGTAATTTATAACATCAATATCTTTGATTTTGGATATCACAGTTGATTTTCCTGCTCCTGATAATCCAACCACGATAAACATATCCTCCTCCCTCCTGACATTTATTCTCTTGTTTACTTTCTGATGCCAGCCTTCAATTTATAATTTATCAAACGTAGTAGACATTCAACATTATTTGTTTTTTGATATGTCAATATAATCATTAAATATAAATATCTTATTTATTTCATACCAAATATCTTACCGAATGCTGGATACATACTAAATACTCTCATAGACATCAGTTGCTCATAGAACCTGTTTAATATTGTTACTGTTAATAAAATCCCAGTACCTGTTCCTAAAGCTCCTGTTAGGTCTGCTAATACAGCCAACAAGCCGACAAATGCACTACCTAAGATAACAACTACAGGTAGATATTTATTAAGTATTCGTTCAATCATGCGCGGGTCTCTTCTATGTCCGGGGATCATCAAACCAGAACCCATCAATTGCTCTGCAACAGCTTTTGGACCCATATTTGCTGTTTCAACCCAGAACATCCCAAATATCACACAGAAAATAATGTACACTATTGAATACACTAACATATGAACAAGCTCTGGTATATGTGAATATGGCGTGCTCATACCAGAAATACTGCGTATGAATGAAAAGAAATTAACTCCACGAGGCGGTCTGATAGGCATGATAAAGTATAATAATCCATCTCTCAGTTGTGGAGTTCCTGTTGATGATTGTTCAACTACTGCAAGATAAGATAAAGGCCCAGATGGTTGGACGCCTGGTGTTTGTGCTGGGAGCATTGTAGCAAATAATGTTATATTCATCATCAATGCTGCTGTAAGAATAACGGGAATATTAGAAACATAAAGGAATTTAATCGGCAAACGCCCAGCAGCGCCACGTGCCATATCAAACGCCAATGGAATCTCAATCTTCATACCTTCAGCATACACAACAACGATAAATACCAGTATTGTGAAATATAATGGTGTCAGTTTAATCAATGCATCTGTGAGCGCTCCAGAACCTCCAGCAGCCAATATGGAGGTGATGCCGCCATCACCAATCACAAGTCCTATTAAACCCATGATCACTGAGAATGAAACACCTGCTGCGATGAATAAACTTATTCCGCTGCCTATTCCATACTTAGAAATTATCTCATCTAAGTATAACAATATGATTGAACCAAATGCAACTTGGATTATTACAGGGACCATCATACCTTCATTAACAGGTACTCTTCCAAAAGCTACAAACATGTATGCTTCGAAAAAAGCTAAGATGATTGCGAGTAATTTCTGCACACCGAAAAACAGTTTCCTTTCTTCTGGGTCTTCCATATTAAACTTTATTATCCCTGCTCCATTGAATAGTTGCAAGAAAATACTCGCCATAACGATAGGACCAATACCGACAGTAAGAAGAGTTCCGAACCTGCTTGCTGTAACTATGGATAAAAATTCCATGCTCCCTGTAGTTGCAATATTAGAACCAACAGCTGGTGTGTTGAACATGATAAAGTATATTAATAGCCCACCAATTACCCACTTTATCCTTTCTTTAGTATTTGGTGGTCTATCAGGCTGTTTAATCTCAGGTAATAGATGTATTATTGATATCAATGAATTCTTAATAAATCCCATATCTCTCCTCTCACGTTTGATTTTTTAAATTTTATTATATTTGATTTTGTAGCTCGACATCACCACCAGCAGATTTTATCTTTTTAATTGCTTTATCAGTAGCTTTCAATGCTTTGACATTAACAGGTACGGTAATTTCACCTGCACCTAAGATTTTTCCTTTGAATTCAAATACGTATTTATCATCTTGTTTTTTGAGTTTATTATGTCTGGCCATATTATCAAGCATGAACACATTGATTGTATCATAGGATTTTGGATTACCTGGATTTTTAAAACCGCCGCGGTGAATGATGTTCTTTTCGTATTTAATCATATATGTCCATTTGTGTTTATTCATTCCTGCTCTGCCAACTCCTCCACGATTTCCTTTACCTCTGCCCTTTTTAGAATTGCCCCTAGAACAGGTTCGCGTTCCACGAATCTTACTCACTTTTTTCTTAAATCTTCTTGGCATGTCATAACACCCCGATTAAAAATATTATCATAAATATCTCCCAAACAAATCATCAATTTAAAAGATAACTTATTAAATCATACGTGATATTAACCCATCTATTGATGGCCATTTTCCCAATGCACCTCTTGGATACGCATGCTTCGTACTCTTGTATCCTTTTCTAGGTGGTCTCAAACGGAATACTGGTTTTATCTTCATTTTATCTAATTTATCTCCGTTGATTATTGCCTTTACAACTTTCTCAACTTCATCATCATTTAGTTTCTTATTACCTATTTTGCGGGCTCTTTTGCTAACGATTTTTGTAATCATCTTTTCGCTTATGGGCCCATATGCAACATAATCTTTGCATATCTTAAGCATGCCTATATATTCTGGCTTATCATCAATGATAACGCAATGATTTATCTTATTTAATCTAAGTTTTTTGAGAGTAGTTTTTATCTTAGGTTTGACTCCCCAGATCCCTCTCACTCTTATCACAGCTATTTTTATTTTAGCTTCCATAAAATCTCACCTATCTATTTTGGTTGTGGTTTTGTTTCATTTAATGAATTTAATGCTGCTAAACAAGCTTTTGCTGTATTTAGGACGTTGGTAGTATGTCCACTTGATCTGCTCCATATATCTTTAATACCTGCAAGTGTAAGCACACTTTTGATAACGTGATTTGCGACGAGTCCAAGTCCTTTTGGTCCTGGGATAAATTCAACAGATACGCTTCCACATTTTCCTTTAACCTTTCTAGGTAGAGAATGGTTACCTCTGCAATTACATTCCCATGAACCACATCCTCTTTTTACTGTTATTAGGTTTCTCTTAGCATTCTTAATTGCTGACTCTATAGCTGGTCTTAATTCCTCACTCTTTCCCATACCAAGACCTACATGACCATTTCCGTCTCCAACCAGAACTGATGCTCTGAACTTTTGTTTACGTCCGCAATCTGTTACCCTTTGGGTTGAACGTATCTCTAATATCTCATATTTAAGGTCAGGTATTAAGAAATCTACTATTTCAGATTCTAGGATTGGTTTTCCTGAATAAATAATATCATCTATGTTAGTTATTTCACCTTTCTTTACCTGTCTGCCCGCGTTGGTTTTTGGGACCCATCCGCTCACATCAATAGATGCGTTGCCAGACTTTGTATGTTTTCTTCTTCTCATCAGACATCACCAATAAAACTTACTTTTTATATAATAACTGATATTTTATTTATCTATATTTCATTTTCTTTCCTGCTTACTTCCTAATTCTCTTATTTTCCTATTTTATCTACTTGTTTCCTTTATTTGTTTCATGTATCTTATTTTTAACTGTTTCAAATAAATCACTTATCTCCTCAGGTTTAAAATTCTCTCTCAGATATTTTGAGAATCGTTTCTTATATAATGATTCGTCTTTATCTTTGAGCATGTTTGCATATTTGGATATATGTTTTCCTTTGATTCTTGATTCATCAATTATCTTTTCATCATAATGCGTTTTCAATCCAGCATCAACTGCCCCTTTCATTGCTGAGAAACAAATTAAATTTTTACTGGCTGTGGAAAGGCCAATATCAAGTACAAATTCTTTGACTTTGTCTTTTGCTTTTAATGAGCATAACATACCTGTTAGATATGCAGTAGGTAGATTACGTCTCGCAGGCCATCCATATTTTGTAAGTTCTTTTGAATTTGCATATGCAATTACCTTATCTCCTTTTGCTTGGTATTCCATAAATTCAACTATGATATTTTTATTACTGGTTCTAACTACTAATCTTGGCAATCCACTCTTTATTAACCCTAATCGTTTACGGTAATTTGTCTTGCTCTGTTTTCTTCTTTTGAAAGGCACGATATATGTTGGTCCTTTTCCTTTTGGCATGGTATCACCTTATGTTTATATTTCTCTATCATAATCGGAGATATTGGCTAGCTTAGTCCGATTCCTCAAGATATTTAATTCATTCTTTTTTAATAATATTATGTTCTTTAAGATAATTCATTAAAGCAATTTTACTCTTGAACAAACCTCCCTTTATCCTGTAATAAATTCTCCCTCTATCATATGAATCCATTTTATCCCTAAATTCGTTTAATATCTTTCTCTGTGCTCTTATCCTGTTCATCCACATCTTTTTATTTATACCTTTATGCTTACCTTTTTTCTTTCCAGGGCCTTTTCTTCTGCCTTTCCTCTTTTGTTCGGCTCTTTTTTTTGCTCTTGCTCTAGAAACGCCTTTTATAGATGTTTTATAAACAATCTTTTCTTTAATAAGTTCTCTAACATCTTCTCTTGTCAATGTTTCAGCGATTCGGGATTCATAACCTGGTTTAATCCTGACCTTATTCTCACCTACTTTCATTATTTTTGCTGCTACTCTTTTAACTGTTTTAATAG
This sequence comes from Microcaldota archaeon, assembly GCA_021163645.1. Lineage (GTDB taxonomy): Archaea > Micrarchaeota > Micrarchaeia > Anstonellales > JAGGTN01 > JAGGTN01. The sequence continues at coordinate 7,563 of JAGGTN010000007.1, forward strand.
ACATTTATTTCACCTATGCATTTAATTTAATCTTAGTTTTTTTAGGTTGATTATCCTTAAGCTTAATCCTTTTTGGTTTAATTTTTATTTTAATATTGCGGTTTAGAACATATAATCCGAACTCATTAGCCAGTTTAAGCATTTTGATTCTTTTATTTACTCCAACTGAAGAACCTATCCTTATAAAGAACTCATCTCCTCTGTTTTTGTATTCATTTAATTGATTAAGATTATGAACAACAATCTCCTTTTTACCTCTTGGATGAATATGCTTATTTTTATTCCCATAACCTATGGAAGGTCTTTTTCCGGCTTGTTTTAGTTTTTGTCTCTGTTTATTTCCTACGCCTCTTGGTTTTCTCCATTTATCTTTGAGCCTTGATCGTTTTGTTCTTCCTACATTTGGTCTTTTGAATCTCGGATGTCCTTTCTTTTTAACACTTTTCCTAACACCTTTCTTAATAGTTATCATATCTCACACCATTATTAATCCAATGCAGGATAAATACCATCCTGAAATACTCTTGGGTCTAATCTACGGATTTTTGTTATATTTTTCAGATTGGCTGCCATTTGATGTACGGCTTCTTTATCCATGCCCCTGATATAGATATATGGCGCCTTAATATCCAATGTGACTCCTTTTATGAGCTTAATTTTCCTTGGATTCTTTTCACCAATAAAGTTCTTAATTAACACAGAATCATCCTTAATCTCCAGATTAATCGGAAAATGTGAATATACCATCTTCATTTTCCTTTCATAGCCTTCTGTAACGCCTTTTATCATGTTTCTGATGTGTGCAGCCAGAGTATTAACCATCATTTTTGTATTTCCCGAAATAATGAGCTTGTTTTCTTCCTGTTTAATACTGATGTTGTGCATCTTAAAGGTCTTATCCAGCTCTCCTTTTGGTCCTTTCATTTTTATATTTAGCTTGTCTATCTGGATACTTATTCCTTCTGGGATATTGATTTCTACACTCATCATTTTAAACACCACTCAATACACATAAGCTAGCAATCGTCCTCCAGTATGCATCTCCTTCGCTTCTCTATTCGTCATTATTCCTTTCGGTGTTGTTAGGATTAATATACCATGATTAATACTTGGCAGATACCTGCGCTCCCAATTAATTATCTCATCGTTCTTTACAGGAAATCTTGGTTTTATTGCTTTGCAATCATTTATCCTGCCTATAAGAGAAACATTATAATACCCTGATTTTCCATCGTCTATGAATTCAAATTCCCCTACATAACCATTTTCTTGCAATTTTTTAAGAACCTCTCGTACTAATTTTGAAGCTCTAATATTGCATTTGGTTTTCCCTATATTTTCATAGATTTTTATTATATTCAATGCATCTGCCAACGTATCATTATATGTCATCATACCACCTGAATAAAATCATAATTTAATATTTTCTAAATCCAATCTTTTCACCAACTTCTCTAAAACACTTCCTGCATATGTTTAAACCATATTGATGAATAACACTATGAGTACTTCCACATATTTTACATCTGTATTTTATTTTCCCTTTCTTCATACGGTCTAGCGTTCTCTTTGACATTATAACACCTCAACACCCATCGATCTCACAAAATCAATCGCTTCATCCTTATTTAATAAATGTGATTTGCCGATTTTTGATTTCATTCTCTTTCTCTTATTTATTCTATATCCTGGTCTATCCAATGTTACACAGACATCAAAACCCATTATTCCTATATTAGGGTCATACTTGATCCCAGGAAAATCAATATATTCTTTAACTCCAAATGAAAAATTACCAAACTTATCAAAGGCTTTGCTACTTATTTTATCATCAACGGCTTTGAATGATTTCTTCAATATCTCTTCTGCTTTTTTACCTCTCAAAGTTACTTTCGCACCTATCTGTAATCCTTTCCTCAACTTCCATGTTGGATTTCTTACTTTGGCTTTTGTCTTAACTGGTTTCATACCTGTTATCTTTTCTAATAATGCTGTTGCCATCTCCAACGGTTCTCCACCTTGGCCTACTCCAATGTTTAGTGTTACTTTCTTAATCCTAACCTTCCTCATAGGATTTTCTTTTTTATTCTTTTTTTTATTTACTTCTCGTTTGGCCATCATTCATCACCAGGTTTTATTGCCATGATATAATCAAAGATAGTATAGAATTCATGACCATCTTCGATCATCTTAACTTGTTTTTTAGCTCCTTTAACTTGCTTTAATTCTTTTAGAACAGCTTCTGATCCGATATGTTTTCCTTTATAGATATAACATAATGCTCCTGTTTGCAATTTAATTATTTCTTTAATCTTATTTTCAGGTAATTTTAATATAACACTATCTCCTACATGAACATTATTATCAGCGATTATTGTTTTGCCATCATGTAGAGTTATCCCTATCTTGCCTTTCGGCATCATAAATTTATTCACAATCTTACATATCTTAGTTTTTGCATCTTCAGGATTATCCAATTTAACCGCAATAAATTTGCCATTAGTATCAAATTTCAATCTATACGAGAGATTCAATCCTCTAAAAGTTATTACATCCATTATTCCGACAGGAATCCTTTCATTTTTAACGATTCTTCCATCAACAAGAACATTTCCCTGTTTTACTATCTTCCTAGCTTCAGATGCTGTCTCAGCATAATTCAGAAGGTCCCTAATAACTAATATTAATGGTACACTCGTATTTTTATTATGCCCACCTGCCGTTGCCTTTGAAACCCAAGTGTACCCTTTCTTAGACTTTAAATGTATTATCGGCGGAAATGCAAGCCTTTTAAGATTTTTAAGTCCTCCTCTTTTTCCCATCAAACTCACCACTTATCTGTTTAATGTTTTCAAACGATTTTTTTCAAAATTTCCATCTATCAACTCAACATTTGAAGGATCAATAGGTATGGGTTTATCGTTTCCTTTTGAATTAACCTTTGATATTCCTTCTATGAACAATTTAAGCCTTTTGTAATCAACATTAATAACCTTCCCGGTATATCCTTTATGTGAGCCAGAAATAAATCTGACTTTATCTCCTTTACGAACGAGAATTGTCCTCTTTTTCGTTGCGAGTTTTTTCTTTAGTTCTTTTGAAATGTGCACTTTAAGGAAATTCTTCCTTAAATGCAAGTCAGCTTTTGCGCGAAATTTTCGTTGTTTCCTTGGTTTTTTTGATGACGTCCGTTTCATCTATTACACCCCGCAATATTTTTAAACCTTTTAAATAATTTTAAACAACTATTGATGCTATTCCAACCACTTTTGGATATCTCTCACTTACCTCTCTTGCAACAGCACCTTTGATTTCAGTACCAACAGGAATCTTCTTTTCAGGATCTATGAGAGCTGCAGCATTATCATAGAACATTATACGTGTGCCGTTCGGGCGTCGGTACTCCTTTTTCTGTCTTATTATAACCGCCTTAACAACCTTTCTTTTCATCTCGGGAGTTCCTTTCTTGACAGAAGCGGTAACAACATCACCTATTCCTGCTTTAGGATTACGCCCTCTTCTCCCATGATATTTACGAATGCTTATTATTTCCAGTTCTTTGGCCCCACTATTATCTGCACAAACTAACCGTGAGCCTGTTGTAAGCGTTTTTACTATTTTTGCTGTTAATGCTTTCATAAAAATCCCTCATTCAAGTTCCATTAAACATTTCATAAATTATTTCCTTCCTTTCTTAAGGATACTTACAATGGTCCATGATTTAGTTTTACTTATCCTCCTTGTTGGAGCAATCTCTACAATATCACCTACTTGAGCATTTATGCATGGAGGATTATGAGCTGATATTTTTGAATGTGTCCTTGCGTATCTATTGTATTTTGATATCTTTTTCATTGTTTCTCTCATAACTATTGCTGTTTTAAGCGGTTTTGTACTTACAACCCTACCTTTAACTGTTGCTGTGCCATGTATGGTAAGATTACCATGTATATAACAATTCTTATCATTGCAATTTTTTCCATCAGCCATTCAATCACCTTGACATTACATCTTTGTTCTATCTTCGGGTCTATACATTATATCTTTACCTATTACACGAATCCATTTAGGACCGAACCGTATCTCAAAAACACAAGCGTTTTTTGGTATTCTTATCCTACGGTTATCTTGAGTGGTAATGATAAATGTATTTTTTGTTTCATCTATTATTCTACCTCTTAACCTAAGGAAAGCTGTTGAGTTACTTTTAACCACACGCATTTCCTTACCTATAAATTCATGCAATATCTCTTTGCGAACCATAATCATTAAGTGTCAACGACGGTGCATAAAATTATCAACTGTAATCGCATCACCAGAGAATCCAATCTTTATGAGAGCTTTCTTGATTTTTTTTGTCTGATCTCCTTGAAGGACGATTACACCTTCTTTCGCTGAACCACCACAAGCAAGCATGTGTTTAAGCTGTTTAGCTGTATCCTGCAACTTGCTTTTATCAATACCTTCTATAATCGTCACAAGTTTTTTATATCTCTTGCGCGTTTTATATACATGAATACTTTCCATTGCTTCCTTTTCAAGCACGTCGCATACACATAAATCTTCTGGTAATCCACATTTTGGGCATATAGCCAATACATTCCACCTCTTTCTCTTTAATTTCTTTCTCTTTTATATCTTTTATTTGTTATCATTTTTATTATTTATTATTTTCTCTATTTCCCCATTATTCCTGATTATTTGATTATTATATCACATCGTATTTATTCCTTTGTCTTAATATTGTGGTTATTCGTGCAGCCTCTCTCTTAAGACTTTTTAATTTACCTGGATTTGTTGCTCTACTACTGGCACGCAATTGGCCACGTTCTATCATAATCTCTTTTTTTATTTCACTAAGTCTTTTCATCAGACCGGTTTTATCCATTGATTTGAGTTCCTTCTTTTTCATATCCTCACCATAATGTATCATAATTGATTATTTGCTTTACGTTTATCGATTTGTTATTTTTTACGCTTTCTTTGGCCCGATTCCACGGGCTGCGCTTATAACCTTTGGAAGAGCTATCTTCTTAACCTCTTTATCTGGGAACACTGTTCCTGGCGGTACGATGCTAACAGTAACACCAATCGCGCCAGATTTTGGATATGCTGCATAATGATCTTTTAAAACCAATCTAGATGGTTCGCCTGCTTTTGGCAGATAACCAGCTAAAACCCTTACGGTTCTAGCCCTACCACCTTTACCAGATATCTTACCGCTTGCGATTATTTCTGCTCCCAATGCACCACTATCCATTATCTCCTTTAACAGATTGTGAAGAACAAACCTAACATTTTTACCTCGCTCTATCATTCTGCATGCAATACGCGCTATCAGTCGTGGTTTCAGATATGGATTGCCGGATTCAATAACTATTATCTGAGGATTATCTATATTGAATTTTGTTTTAACCGTTTCGGTGAGTTCTTGTATAGTCTTACCTCTTCGTCCTATTACTCTGCCTGGCCTTGTTACTTCAACAGCAATTCTTGTAACCACTGGGGTTTTCTGTATATCCACTGATGAAAATCCTGCTTTATCCAACTCCTTCTCTAGGAATCTCATAATCTCGTATTTCAGCAATGCTTCATTTATGAACTTGCGTTCAACAGCCATCATATCACCTTATCTTATACCTGTTTGCTCACACTCTATCCTCCAAGACTACCTCTGCGAATGCAGTTTCATAGTTTGTCAGCATCGGTCTTCCCTTTGGGCTTAATCTAGGATAACTATGTTGTTTGTTCGCTGCTATATGCACGATGAAAGGATTTAATATGCCTTTTGCATCTGCGTTTGCCCTTGCATTTTTCAATAGGTTTATTATTATTTTTATTGCATTGATAGGATAACGTCCTTTTTTACCACCTAATTGTCTTCTATGGCCCATTTTCTTATTCCATTTCCTGAATCTTATTGGTCTTTTCATGTTAACGGCTTCCTCAAGAAATGATAATGCATTATCTATCTGCATGCCTCTCACGTTATCACATACAGCTGCGAGTTTTTTAAAAGATACATCTATATCCTCTATTCTTGCATAAGCACGCTTTTTCGATGCGTCGTTTTTTATCATGTATCTCTTTGGCATTTAATTCACCTTTATTTAACCTTGTTATTTAATCTTGCAAAGCGGTCAGCTCTCTCTCTTCTTTAACAGATATTACTTGAGTGGTACAAACTTCGAACCCCTCGTAGCTCCAACACCTGGTCCTGAATGTTTCACCGGATAGGTTGTGTAGCTAAAATCACCTAACCTCCTGCCTACCATAGGTGTGGTTATCTTGACTATTTTATATTCTTTTCCATTATGCACTCCAAACGTTAATCCAATCCATTCAGGCAATATCACTGCTGACCTTAATCTTGTTCTTATCACCTTTTCTTTATCCTTTCCTTTATCTTTAATTTTCTTGACTTTCTTGATAAGTTTGATGAAATCTGGATTATTCTTTGAAGCTCTTTTAAGCGCCCTCCTAGATCTTGAATCTATTAACTCAGCAAATTGATCCATAGTTAGGGCTTTTAGTTCTTCTTCTGTCTTGCCTTTGAATGTATCCTTTCTTGCCATTATTATCACCTAATATTTTATTTTCTTTTCTTACGTCCAGTTCTTTTTGATGCTATATGCCCAACCTTCTGTCCTGGCGGTGCATTGCGTGCTACTGATGTTGGCTTGCCTGCATGATGTTGTTTACCACCATGAGGATGCGCAACTGTATTCATCGCAACACCTCTAACTCTTGGCCATCTACTGTTGATGGCTTTACTTTTATGATAGGCAGCGCCAGCTGTAAACAGAGGTTTCTCATTCTTACCTCCTCCAGCAATAACACCTATCTGCGCGCGACAGTTACCATTGATAGCAATCTTACGCTTGCTTGGAAATTTCAATATGACATTACCACCTTCTTTTGCCATCACGATAGCATATCCACCAGGAGAGCGTACGAACTTGCCCCCACCACCAGGTATTCTTTCAATATTATAAACATAAAATCCATCTGGTATATTTTTTAATTGTGTTATCGTTCCTATCCCTATATCTGCCTTATTGCCTTCCCATATGTGATCACCGACTGCTAATCCTTCTGCACAAGGTAGATATGATGTGTCCCCATTTTCCCATAATATCTTCATAAGTATTGCATTGTGCATAGGATTATCCACGAATCCAATAATCTGGCCTTTTATTTTTCCATTCTTTTCAATATCATCATATTTTCTGTATTCTATCTTTGCTTTAAATCTATGACTAGGCCTCTTGTATGCAGGTCTCCCAGTGCCTTTCTTTTGCGATAACAATCGTTTACCCATATTCATCAACCTAATTATTTAATAGCAGGCAGATTTGCCAAGTTGCAATCCTTGATTGCAATGAAAAACATAGCTCAAAAGAGCAGGATGTTTCTCATTATTTGTCTTTTAAATCACTTTCAATTTCGCTGCCAGCTCATCAGCGTGATATTTTGGTGTTAGTTTAACAAATGCATGCTTAACATTTGTAGGCATGATTTTAATCCTAACATTTGAAACCTTCACATTGTATAAATTCTCCACCTCGTTCTTGATTTGATGTTTATTTGCTTTTTTATCTACTTCAAATATCAATGTATTCTTAAATTCTATTAGTGTAACTGCTTTTTCAGTTGCGATGATCCTTTTGATGTGATTAGGTAGGATATCATTTACGCTTGCTGGTTTCGTCTTAGTAATTTGTTTTTTTTCTTTGCTTGTTTTTTTATCTGCCATTATTGATCACCATTTCATTAAACTTCATTAAACTTAAACCTTTATTAAATATTATTCAATTCTTTTAATGCTTCTTTTGTGAAAACAGCCAACCTGCCAGGATTTGCACCAGGGGCTAGCATATTGACCTTAAGAGTTTCAACGGTTGATACGTCAACACCAGGGATATTTTTTGCTATTTTTATCAGTTTGCTGTTTTTATGCGCTATTATGATAACAGATTTCGGTACGATATAACCGCCTTTTCTAGTCGTTCTTTTCTTGCGTCCCCTTTTCGCTCTCATAAGATCATTCTTAATTAGTTTATTTAATACCATGAAAATATCTTTGGTTTTTGATAACTGTTCAATAGAATCATCTAATATTATTGGAACATCTATTTTAAAATCATGCCCTCTCTTACCAACAAATTTACTATTAGCAGTAGCTGCGATAGCGCTATGTAATGCTTTTCTGTATTCTTTTTTATTTATTTTTTCAATAATCTTTTTTTCTACTTTTGGCGGATGAGCTCTCCTGCCTTTAAATGCCTGTGGTACTTTTCTTACATCTCCTTGTCTGCCTTTTGGCCTGACTGTTCTTGGTAGCATTGGTTGTCCTCTGTTTTTAAGAGAAGCATATGCTTCTTTTCTCCCTCTATATTTGGCACTCGTCATCATCCCTGCCCATACATAGTTTCCTTTTGGTTGTAATTCTTTTGAGTAATCACTAAGCGCAGCGCGTTTTATGAGCTCAGGCCTAATGGGCTCTTCGAATATTTTCGGTAGTTCTATTTCACCGACTTCGATACCATCTTTTCCATAAATCTTTCTTTTCAATCATTCCACCTCTGAAATATAAATTAATCATTAATGTTGCGATTCCTTTGAAATATAAGTTATCTTCGGCTGAGATAATACCGCAGGCGCACGTATTGATTTTCGTATCCTAATCATCCTCTTTTTTGTACCTGGAACAGAACCTTTTATTAAGATATAATCATTTTCAACAGTTCCGTAGTGAGATATCCCGCCTTTAGGTGTAATAGAATCTTCTTTTGTGCCAATCTTCATGAGCCATTTGTTATACTCTGTCCTCTTATGATAGCCCATCTGCCCAGCGCGTGGGATAGTCCATGAGACATAAGGAGGTTTGAAACCGCCTAAGACTCCACCATGCCTTCTACGTTTTGTCGCTTTGGGCCTGTTTAGTGGGATACCAAATCTTTTAACTACTCCTTGCCATCCTTTGCCTTTGGTAACGGCTATTACATCAATAAATTCGCCTGCTTTGAATATATCCTTTGCATGTACTTCTTTGCCTAATATTGATTTTGCATATTGTAATTTACTATTGATATCTTTGCCTCCTATTGCTATCTCCATTCGTTCTATTTTCTTTTTGCCAATCTTTGTTAATTTTGGCTGAGTGAATACGAGAACCCTTATATCATCAAACTCTTTTTGTTCTATATTTTTTCCTCCTTGTTTAGCCCTTTTCTTAAATTTAATCTCATTTAATATATTTTTATCATCTGTAAGAAGGACTCCTACTATCTTGCCCTTTTTATAAAAACGGATTCCATAAACTATCATAGGAGGAGTTTCAATAATCGTGACTGGAGTTACAATTTCTCTTCCTTTTAGGTGAGACCTTGTTTCATCAATATAAGATACATGAGTCATACCAGCTTTATAACCGGCAAAACCCAACAGTTTAATATCATTAATTTTTGGCCATGAGCTTACCCTAGCTACCTGTGAACTTGCCCTTTTTCTTGGGCGGTACATGCGTGAACCCCTTCCAGGTGAATGCTCTTTCGCCATGATAACCCTCTCCAAACTTTCTTTTCTAATTTTTCTCTTTTCTTTCCTACTTACTTTCCAATTCTCTTATTTTCCTATTTTATACTTTATACTTGTTTTCTTATTTATCTTTTTCCATTTTTCCCATTATATCTTTAAAATATACTCTTTCTTTAAAAATATTATCTTTTTAAAACATTTCTGGTTGTTATTATTTTTGGTTGCCCAACAAAGTTGTCCAACAAAACAAATAACAATAATAAAAGTAAGACCAATAAAAACATTCGGCCTTTTAGGTGTCATTTATTTGTATCGAAGGTTTTAAATAGTTATCGGGAATGCCTTAGTTTTTAAATAATGCCTTATACTTCTTGATTTCTTTGTATGATGATTTTAAGAATTTATCAAAACTTGTTTTATTACTAAGATGCTTGTTGTACATATCAGTGAAATGTTCGATTGCATTCTTGCCACCTATTTTTATTCTCTCATGTTGAAGGTATCCTTTTTCTCTGACTTTGATTATCTTTTGTATCCTAATATCATTGTTTATTATCGCTGTTGTAAGTATCTCTGTCAAATGCCATTCTAGGTTTGGCGGTTCAAAATCCTTTTCACTGGCTCTTTTGAATAGTTTCTTCCATTTCATATATAATAAGAACTCAAAAATCTCATGAGCAACCAATGACTTAATTTCATTCAATGATTTTTTATAATATATTGAGAAGCTCCTATCATCAAAAGAACTAGTTGAGATTGGGTTAATTGATACGTAAGCAGATATATTTAATCTCTTTTTAGGCCATTTGATATCCATTATCTCCTCAAGGGTTTTCATATACTTATCATTTATCTTATTCCATTCTCTTTGATATCTGTTTAATATCCCTTTTAAACTTTCATAATGTTTTCCCCTGACGAATCTTACATATCTCTTAATAGTATCTTTATAATTGTCTTCATTTGTTCTTTCCAATTCGGATTTAAGACTAGGATGTTCGTGATAAACGTATCTACTGTAATCTAAACTGTTACCTATGTTTTTTGGTTTTATAACAGTTGATAGAATTGTAGTTTCATCAGTAATAGTAGGAAGTTTAAATCTTACTTTTGGTAATACCATGATATATACAAGAAATTGATACTTAAAAATGTTTCTTTTCATTGCCAGCTATAAAACATTTCAACGGCTTTTAATAACAAGATTCTCATGATTATCGCTTCGTTCTTTGATATGTTTATATTGATTGCTTTAAGCCCGCTAGTTGTTTGCCTGCTTATTCTCATCGAATAGCCGAAGTTTGTTGATGACAAATCAACAACAGTATTCTTGACATTGTTGGCAAGTTTGTATTCTCCCTTTGATGGTTGGTGAAAGAGTTTAATATTATTACTTTTATCTTCAAGAACTTCGAGAATTTTGCTTATATCTGTTGGAGATAATTTGACTGTTATCTTATTTTCCCAATCAAACCTATCCTCTGATTTTTGATGTGCGCATTCTAAGAAAACAATCTTTTTAATCTTATTAAAATCTATCTTAAGTGCAGAGCCAGTTTGATTTTTGTTTGCTTTATATATCGTGAATGGTTTTGGTTTATCATTTGTGTATGAATAATCTTTCATAAAAACACCTTGTTTGCTTGCTGGGATATTGGATTTGTTAGGTATGATTTGTTAGATATGATTTGTTAATGTTAAGTATGTATTAATATTATAAAAGTATGTGGGGGGCGAGTTTCCAGTGAATCACCAGACCTTTGAATACTTGATGATCATAATTAGTTTTGTCTCTCTAGACTATATTTCTCAATCATCTTGACGGCTATATTTATCACCTCTTTCTAAACCCAATAAAAATTTCTTCACATTATATATTTGTATCTCTTTAATAATCTCTACTGGCTTTTCAGAAATCCATTCAGAAGAACTCAAATGATATTCGTGATAAAAATCATCTTTAGACAAAACATAGATGGACCCTTTTTGTTCAGCATACCATTTATCAAAAATCTCATTTACCAATTCACAGAAAAAATGACCTTTTTTTCCTAAACCCCAGGCAGCAACCCAGTATCCTCCTAGTTTTCTGTTTATAAATATTACTATTAAATAGTTCCCTGAATAATTCATAAACTCAATAGAATTTTTATCTAAGTTTTCGTGCAAAATAATAACCAGATAATATCCCGAAAATAGGGTAAAGTGTGAATGTCAAGATAAAGCGTAATTTAATAATCCCAAAAGTCACCACTGCGTTAGAACTAGCTAATGTTATTATCATCTGTCCAACGAGCGAACCATCTGAAATACTCTGGAAAAATGGAGCTAACATAGGACCTAAATATGATGCCATAGCAATAAAAATTACCAATGATACTAGAGCCGTAACAATTCCTACAAGTAATCCTGTTACCATTCCTTTCTTCTCACCAACCCATTCTTTGTAGTCGTTTTCCATTCGGATATAAATTATACTTAACAGTACAGCGATTGGAATGAATATGAAAAATAGAATGCTTAATAGAGGAATTCCCATGAGGATACCCGTAATCATACCAAATAAAGCTACGGGCGTCACAATATCAAATGAAATCCTATTATCTATATGTAATGGCTGATGTGCATGCATCTTATCCCAGATATTCTTAACACGTCCTATTTTTGACGCTTTTGTTCTGGGTTTAGCACTTATCCCAACCTTCATTTCTATTGGCTCTTTTTCATATCTGTCATATTGATAACTTGGTTTTACCGGGTATTCTATCTCGCCTTTTTTTATCTTTTCTGCACACGATTTACAAATAATAGGTTCTGTCTGTGCAATGCATTTTTCACAAACACCTTTAAAGCAGACACTACAGATTCCTATCGCATCCTTTTTTCTGTGGATAAAACATTTCATATCCTTAATTTGAATGATAAAGCTTTTATTTGTTTTTATGTTTTAAAACAGTTTTAAATTTCTCTTGTTCTCTTCTTTTGTCTCTAAAGTGTTAAAAACCGCTTATAAATTCTTCTTATTTTATTTGACCCAGTTTATGATGTGGGCGGCGGTCTCATTAACTTAAAGCTTGTTGTTCTTGTTTTAATCTACCTAATGCTTCTCTATCAAAATTAAGCTTAATGTATTTCATCAATAATGGCATCTTTTGTTTAGCAAGCTCACACATCTTTAACACGATGTTGCGATACGATTCGTGTGATTGTGGTGATGTCCTTAATTTTCCTTCATAATATAACTCTCTTAGATTCATGGTAACGAGATATCTCATCTTATACCCTAATGGTATTATTAATGCTGACGCCTCTGGATAATGCTTACTTAACTTAATCGATAATGCACCTGCTTTTTCCATTGCATTCTTATATATTTGTTCTGCTTCATAAGAAGTATCAATGATGTCCTGAGGAATACTATAACCATACTTAGCTGTTAATCTTTGCTTAGTTTGAGTGCACATCCTATGCCTCTGTAAATCTCTCCATGCGCCGAAATCAATTACGATATCAAATGTGAGATATACATGTTCCAACTCCCTCATAGGTGTATCATAAGGCCCGAGCCTTTTCATAAATTCATCAAATAATCGTTCCTTATCCTTTCTTCTCATATCTTTAATTACCTTATAGCATTCATTATAACTCATGCCTCGCTCATTATATCTGTACATAATCGTTGATAATAATACATTCTCTGCATCGTTTGATATGTTCACCAACTCGACGTCGCTTTGAATATCATTTTCAAACTCTGAAACTCCATGTGCTTTAGCAAATCCGTTGACTATATCTTGCATGATTCTGTTAGTCGATATCATATATTTATTTGGTTCTGCAAATTCTAATGATACTTTGAGTATCTTTTCTGATTCTTCAAGGATCTCACGGCCCAGTTTTCTGATTTCCGGCCATGGATGCGATAAGAATTTTGTTATCGCATGTTCTAGTTCTCTGGCATTAACCGTCCAGCCAAGACTCGTTTTCATACCTGCTGGTAATACATATCGTATAGCATCGAAACATCTTGCTCGCACTGCACGTTCCCATGCTTTGATATCACCAGTTTCATCATAAGGAATCTTCTTTTTCAAATGTGATAAGACCATCTCGTTCAATCTTGTATATGACTCTATTAGGTATCGTATTGTATCTATATATTCTTGTTCATAATCACTGCCAATAATCTCATCTGGGACTGAAAATCTACCATGACCAAAATTGACATACCTAGTTGATTTCTCAGTAAAAGATGATAATCTATTATCTTCAATTATCTTTGCTTCCATAATTGATATATCTTCTATCCCTATCCCAACAACAGCACCTTCGATGATAGAACCATGACCGTATTTCTTACCCCATTTTGATAAGAATAATTGAGCCTTCTCTTCTGCTCTGATAAGTTCTATTTTATCAAGCGCATTATTTTCTGCGGCAAGACATAACTTTCCATAAGTATCTTCATCTTTTTTAAGAGTCTTCAAGAATCGTTCGCGCAAACCTTCCTTTGATCGGCTATACTGAGCTTGCAAGAAAGCCCATATCTCTGGATGCATATTCTTAGCTATGAATACTCTCTTATCTAGATTGGTGAAGAAATGTAATAGGATTTTTCTGTCCAAATCTGAATATTTTGAATGTTTTACTTCCCTTCCCATGATAGCACCTTTACATGCTTACGATATCTTTTTACATGCTTATGAATCTTATATTTATTTTATTACATTAGGTTAATACATGTTTATATAGTTTTCTAAATTCTAATCAACTCTCATAGCTCAAATATTTAACATTCTTCTCTCCAACTACTGCCCGCAGGATATGATACCCGTCCAAGATACTGACTGGTATAAGGTTAAACGCTGCAATGTAAAAGTTTAACACGATTAATAATACAATAACATTAAACACAGACGACACAAACAGATTGGTAATCATCATTTTTTCAACAACACCAACCTTGCCATTGTCATTGACAACCGCAGTAAATGTTCCCTTATCCATTTCAACTGTAACATTATCACCTGCCTTGTATGGAAGGTTTTCATAGTCAAGCTTATCAACAGGTATCCCCCTAATGGCTAATACTGTTGCACCCGAGTATTCAGTATTGTTTCCAACATATACAACATAATATTGTGTATATTGTGTATATTGTGCAACTACCGGCTGGAACAGAATAAACACTATAAACGCTAAGAACATCAATACAAAGTTCGCGCCAGACCCTGTAACGAACACTCTAACCTTTTCAATCATTGAACGCTTTTCAAGCTCTTCATCATCAGGCTCAACAAATGCGCCCATTGGCAGCACGCCCAACAGTGCAATCCCCACAGATGTCAGTTTAACATCAGCA
>JAGGTN010000048.1 GCA_021163645.1 Microcaldota archaeon
ATAAAAGGTTGTATTGACATATTGGTACATGACAACATAATAGAAGATTGCACAGCACCAATGAGTGGTATTGACGTAGAGGGTTCGCACGAGATATGGATTTTTGATAATACAGTAAGAAATAATGGTGCTGGGATATACATATACCAACCTGAAGAGGAGCCAGAAGAAGGTAATCATCTAATATTTGGGAATACAATAACAGGCAATAGCAATGTAGGTATAAAAATTGATTTCGATGGCGGATGTGAAATCTATGACAATACAATAACAGACAATGAAATTGAAGGGATTGATATTTACAGTTCATTTAATAATATCATTCACGATAATAAGATATCAGGTAGTCAGGTTTTGATATACGTAGATGATAATGAGGATACGTGTGCTGATAATAACATATTCTATGACAATGACCTGAGAGACCTTGTTGAAGGAGGAGATGGCCCATACTATTATGTAGACGATGACGCATGTGGTGATAATTATCTAAGCGCTTATTATGACGGTGAGATTTGGCTCGGTTGCACAGAAGCCTATGGCGAAGAAGGACCTTATTGTCATGGCAATTACTACGATCACATAGATGGCTGTTCACTGACAAACCTATATGGGGATGATATATACTATGATAGCGGTGATGATTATCCTATTCCAAGTGAATGTATTGGGGATTATTTCTTCATAGAAGGAGGAGATACAACGTATTCAGATTACGGACCTAGGACAAAAGGTTTGATAACGACATCTAGAGGTGGCAGTGGAAATAATAAAGAGGAAGAGCCCGAGCCGGAATTAAATGCGGAGAGCGTGATAATCAATAATAAAACAACACAAACAGATGAACTAGGTAGAGTCATTGGTTGTTATGGTGAACCAGGAATTACTATAGATTTAGGCAGCGATTTTTCTGAGTATAAAATATTCGCTAAATACCATGATATAATTGTAAATCGTTGTACAACAGACAGTAAAGGCAGATGCAATCTGGTTCTTGGATGGCCGGGTGAATTTGTAGTGAAGGTTAAAGGAGATGGATATGTGAAAACCATAGCTAGAAAGGCCTGTGAAGGAGAGGTTTCTGAAGCAGAACAATCACTATCAGAGATAGGCGGTGAGCAACCAGGTGGACAACCAGGCGAACAACCAGGACAACCTATAGAGCAGCTTCCAGCACCAGCTAGACCAACATCAGGGGTCGTAGGGGATACAGGAGAGCTCTCAATAAGCCAGAGACTTGCTCTTGGTTTGTTGTAAACGTGATAGTTAAAGATTGGGATAAACCTGATAAATAATTTACCTTTTTCTTTTTGTTTTTTTTTTAACTCTTTTTTCCTTCCTGTTTCTCTTCTTGTCAGCCGATATACAACTTACCTAATTCTCTTTTTCCATCAGATGTAGTATTGATTCCAAGCTTTCTTAGCACAGATTCATCATCCCTAGTCAATGCATGGGTAGTATGCATTTCGCATGACCGCAATCTTCCCTGTCTAAGAATATCAAACGCCTTCTTAGCATTCTTATCATACCTAGCACTCACTGCGAGCGCGATAAGTATTTCTGATATATTAAGATTTTCAGATTCGGATTGATATACTCCTTTTCTTAATTCTTTGATTTGTGCAAGCACAGATGATGAAATAATATCTTTTGATTTATTTATCCCAGCGATTTTCTTCAACGCATACATAATCACTGCGGATTCAGAATGCATCAAAGGACTATTATGACCTGACACGATCACACCACCATCATTAGATAGCATGATCGCTGCACCTGAAAAGACACCGGTTTTTAATTTCTTACCGTATTTCTTCTTGGCAATTTCTGATTCTTTGCGTGCTGGTATTATCACCTTCCTCTCACTAAATTTTATCCCATTCTTCTCCATCAGGTCAGATATCCTATCAACAGTTTCCTGTGTTCCTTTACCTTCCAACATCTCATTATAATATCTGAAATACCTACGGATGATTTCCTGCCTCGCCGCCTTAACACATAATTTTAAATCAGTAATACTATCCTTTGCCGTATTGATACCCATATCAGTCGGCGAATAATAATTATTCATATAATTCTCTTTTGATATTATTTGTTTAAGCAGTCTCTGGATTATCATATAATTCTCAACATCTCGATTATAATTAACCGCTTTCACATGATATTTCTTCATATGATACGGGTCAATCAAATTGTAATCACCAATATCTGCTGTTGCAGCTTCGTATGCAACATTAATCGGGTTATTGATTGGAATGTTCCATATTGGAAATGTTTCAAACTTAGCATAACCAGAATCCTTACCGCATAAATAATCCTGATACACCATAGTCAAACAAGTAGACATTTTACCTGACCCTGGCCCTGCTCCTGCCACTATCACGATTGGTTTAGTGGTCTTTATAAATGGTTTCTCACCAAATCCATAAGGCGATGCAATCATCTTAATATTCTCAGGATAACCAGGTATAAATCTACGATAATATATGTTATAACCTTGTTTTTTAAGGAATTCACCGAATTCCTGTGCTTTTGTCTCGCCTGAATACAAACTAATCACAATATTTGGGACCTTAAATCCATACCTTTCTATTGAATCGAGCATCTTGAGAGAAAAATCATGATAACTTATACCCAACGCGCCCATACGCTTGCCGGACTGAAGGTCCTTAGCACTTACACAGAATACGAATTCTACCTTGCCTTTATTTTTTCTTATCAATCTTTTTATCACATGCATCTTAGAGTCCAACTCATAACCAGGAAGCACATGCGCAGCATGGTAATCATAAAGTAGTTTTCCGCCGAATTCAAGATATAACTTATGGAACTTGCAAGCACGCTTAATAATAGCCTTCGCCTGTTCATTGATATATTTAGCATTATCAAACCCTACGCGGCCAAGATACGTGAAACGATTACTCATTTTCAACTTAGATGAATATACCATAATATTAGAATGATGGTAATATTTATAAGTGTTAATAAACATGTCATAACTCCCATCTCTTTTATGTCGATATTAGAATACATAAGTGCCTTAAATGTGGATTGGTTATTGACAGGGATTATAATGCAGCAATAAATATATTAAAATCAGGTTTAAAAAGGTTGAAGAAAACAAAAAACCTGAATAATCTGAAAGAGTTAGGGCAGGGGCTGCCCGAATCTGCACCTGTGGAGATTCTCGTTGGAAGGTCTATGAATCAGGAAGCCCCGTACTTCCCGTATTTCTAGTACAGGGTAGTTCACATATTCAAACCCTACACTTACTTAAATAGGCAAAACATTAAAAACATTCTGAAATATTAATTTATTAATTTAAATATTATGATGGTTAAATATTATGATGGCCGCGGTGGTGTTAAAGGCAGCACAGAGGACTGTGGTTCCTTTTAGTTTTCTAAAGGGCCTATACTGAAAGTATGCAGAAATCCTCTAGTTCGGGTTCGAAGAACTTCTTTTCTTCCCGAAGAAAAAACTATCTGGTTCAAGATAAGGGTTTTTCAGGGAAAACGAAAGGGAGTATGAAAATCCCGGCCGCGGCCCTTAGAATAGATAAATATTTTACAAAGGGCAACTGTCCAATGAGTTAAACCGAGGTCAGAAGCCAACTAGAAAAGAGGTGTGAGATTATGGAGATAGAAAATAAATCAAAAGAGAAAAATGAAAAGGTTGGGTTATTAGTGAGCCAGGATATATACTTGAAATCTGGGATACATATAGGTACGAAGATTAAAACGGGTGAGATGAAAAAATTTATATATCGGAGAAGGGGCGATGGTCTGTATATATTGGATTTGAAGAGCATAAACGAGCGTTTATTGTACGCAGCAAAGGAATTAGCACGGTACGAACCTGAAGATATTCTCGTGACTGCATCGAGAATATACTCAGCATCATCAGCTGCTATGTTCTGTAAATTGATTGGTGCAAGATTATATCCAGGGAGGTTTATTCCAGGAGTTCTAACGAATCCGACAAGGTTTGATTTTATTGAGCCAAAGATTATGCTAGTAAGCGATCCAAGAAGCGAATCGCGTGCTGTGGAAGAGGCTGGTAAAGTAGGAGTACCAGTGTTGGCATTATGCGATACTGATAATTCAATAAAGAATATTGATTGGGTTGTTCCATGTAATAATAAAGGTAGACGTGCACTTGCGTTGATATATTATATCTTGGCAAGGGAATATCTTATATCTAAAGGTATCATTGCTTCACATAAAGAATTTAAGTATAGATTAAGAGATTTTGAAGATGGTGAGGTTCCGCAAGAGGTTATAGATATTTTCAAGGCGAACAAGGGTAAGCCAGGTAAGGAGTTGTTTGGGAAAAAGAAAGAGATAATCGAAGAAGAGACTGAAAAACAATCTGAAAAGGAACTATCAGAGAAGCAAAATGAGGAAAAGGTTCTAGAGCAAGAAGGTGATAATGGTAAGAGCAAGGAGGATAATGGCAAGGGCAAGGAAGATAATGGCAAGAGCAAGGAAGATAATGATAAGGAGGATTAGAAAGGTGATTATGATGGAGAAGAGTATTATTATGAAAGGAAGGATTATTAATTATAGGCGAGGCAGAAAAACAGAATATCCTCATCAATACATCGTTGAGGTTAAGAATGTAAAATCAAGGCGAGAAGCTGCCAAACTTCTGGGTAGATCTGTTAGATGGAAGAGCAGTTCTGGAAAGGAGATTTTTGGTAGTATCAGTAGAGTGCATGGAAATAATGGTGCATTGATAGCTAAAATGAGACGTGGTCTCCCTGGTCAAGCGATAGGAACAGATGTTGATGTATTCTAATTTAATTTTAATTTTTATTTATCATTTCTATTTTTTTATTTTTTGAATATAGATATCTCATAGGTAAGTAAAATTTAAGGGTAAGATATGATAGGCATGTTAGAAGATGAAAAATCAGTAGGAGATAAAAACTCAGTAAGGGGATTTAGATATCTTGAGCATACAGCAGATGTTTATTATGAAGCATATGGTTACACCTTTAAGGATGCTTTTAACAATGCAATCTTAGCCCTTCTTAATACTGTGACTGGTGGTAAAGGAGGCAAAGAACGGCCAAATAATATCATTCATGAATTTACTAATTGTGCGATAGACCTTGAAGAATTAGTTGTTTATACATTATCAGATATCCTTTCTTATATGGATTCTAATGAGATAGTTTTCTATGATTCTGATGTTGTATATTACAAAACTAAGGAGGAAAGTAAAGATCATAAATATCATATTAAAGCAATACTTTATGGTAACAATGATAGACCAAAAGAGAGTGTCAAAGCCGTTACTTTTCATATGCTTAAAATATACAAAGATAATAACAAGGTTTGGCATATTAAGGTTCTGTTAGATGTATAGCTCATTTATTATGTACAAACTGTGAAATGATTATCTTCTTTCGTTTTCATGGGCGAATTGTTTATAATGGTTTAAGATATCTTTATTGATGGTTGGAGGAGTACGTTTTATTATTGATTCTATGAATTCGGTTGTTATCTTAACCTTTGGTCCAGTACCCAGCATTCCACGTATGAGATGGAGTTTAACCTCTTGGCAGATAGATGAAATATCAGCTCCTGAATATCCTTTAGTAAGTTCTGCTAGTTTATCATAATTAATCTTAGCTTTGACCTGTTCTAGCTTGTTGATGAACAATTGTCTTCTTGCATTGATGTCAGGTGGGTGAACATAAATGATACGATCAAATCGGCCGGGCCTGAGAAGTGCTGATTCAATACGCCAAGGCCTGTTAGATGAAGCGACAATAATCACCTTTTTCATTTCTCTAACACCATCTAATTCAACGAGTAATTGACTAAGGACATCTCTACCTATGATATTATTCTGGACAATATGATCAATTTCATCTATGAATATAATCGATGGTGCTCGCGATTTGGCATTGTTAAATATCTTTTTTATCTCGTTAACAGCGAGACCAACACCATGTTTAACCAAATCAGCACTGCTGAATGAGAACATTGGTACATTGAATTCATTGGCTGATGCTTTAGCGATCATAGTTTTGCCACATCCAGGTGGCCCGAACAATAATATCCCTTTAACAGGATTGACATCATATCTCTTAAGAAGTTCTGGATGTTTGAGAGGTAGTTCTATAGATTCCCTGAGTAATTTCTTAACATTATCCAATCCAACAATATCCTTGTACGTTATCTTCTCAGTTTCTTCTTCACGTGCCGATTCCTTGAATAATGTGCGGTCGTACAGTTTGCGAAATAATTCGTATTTTTCCAACTCTTCTGTAGAAACACTTGGTTTAATGTACTTTAACACCTCTTCAAAATCATTCATACTAACAGGTATGATATGCTTCTTTTCAACAGCATGTTCAGCTGTGAGCCGTGATGCTTCTCTTGTTAAATTTGCTATATCTGCTCCTGAAAATCCATCTGTAAGATATGCGAGGCGATTGATATCGACATCACTGGATAATCTCATCTTTTTTAAATAGATTTTAAGTATTTCTTTTCTGCCATTAAGGTCTGGGAGTGGCATGTATATTAATTTATCAAACCGTCCAGGTCTTAGGAGTGCTGGGTCAAGCATATGAGGCATGTTCGTAGCACCAATTACGATTGCTTTTTGTTCTGATTTAAACCCATCCAATTCCTGAAGCAAGACCGATAGTATTCTTGCACTGGTTTCATCGGAAGTAAACTTATCTCTTCGTTTACCAATCGCGTCCAACTCGTCAAAGAATAATATACATGGTGTGTTCTTACGCGCGGTTTCGAATAACTGTATAATATTCTTTTCTGTTTGACCATAACTGCTCGATAAGAGGTTGGAACTCTTAACATAGAAGAAACCCATATCCAGTTCCTTAGCGAGTGCTGTCATGATGAATGTCTTACCAGTTCCGGGCGGTCCAAATAATAAAATACCGCTAGGTGGTTTGATACCATAAGCGAATGATACATCTCTATGTTCCATCGGTAATAATATCGATCTTTTAAGTTCTTCTTTGACATCTTCATAATTTCCAACATCATTCAACGATTTAACGTTAGGTGCTGCTTCTTCTAGGTCTATTAATCCTATGGATCCAAATTTCTTAGCACGCTTTCTCAGGAATAATAGTCTCTCACGTGATACTTCTATGTTGAGCAGTTCGAGAATGAATATTATGGCAACAGCGATACCTGCAAACACAAACATACTATAGTTAAATTTTACATCATACGTTTGTGCTATATATAGGTTGGATAATGGAATAATAAGTATAAACAACGATGCTATTGTTTGTTTCCATCTGGATCGTCTGATTACTCCTGGAATATAAGCGATTAGGAATATAACAACTCCCCAGATTAGGAGCTGGATGATTGCACTATCTAGTATTAATAATATACCAATATTCCTGAACACTGTTGATAATATTGTATTGAGAGAGGTTATCGTGCGCATACTGAATATATCAGAAATGCCTCTTATCAGCATAGATATCAAACTGTTAATGTTTACTACGTGTTCAGTTGGCATAAGTAATTGTTCACCTGGTTGATATAAATTCAGATTAACTGGTACGCCGAGACCATTTGGTGTCAACCATAATGATGATAAGAACATTATCATGAATACTGATGGTAATGAAATCAATATGCTTTCCTTTGAACCGAGATATAATGAGAATAGTATAATTAGGGTGAATACGAGGAAGGTCATTGAGTTGAATGGGAATGGAGCAAATGGAGAGAATATTATTATCAATAAGAATGAGATAACTCGCCATCTATTTGTCTTGAACAATGTTAATGCTATGCCCAATAATGATAGCCATGCAAATACTGCTGATTGATAACCTATTGCTGGTAGATTGATTATCATTCCTATAATGGTTGCAATTGCTGGATGTTTTAATGCGATTAAAAAAATGATTAATGTTAACATCAATAGTATGAATATTGGATAGAAAGAGAAAACGAGCGATGTAAACATGAATCCTAATGCTACTATGAGCCCGTTCCATACATATTCAGCCTTAATTAAGGAATAAAAATTAACTGCTAACCATTCATCAATGAATGTGCTGTCCAATATCTTTTGTATTTTTTTCACGATCTTTTTATTCTCAATCACATTCTCACCAAATCCCAATTCTTTAATCCTTTTATCAGAGTCGGGATTATTTAAATAACCTATCATTCTCATAATTCCTATTCTTATACTATATCCCCTAACCCCTTTTTTATATCTTGTTCTTAAGTCAAATATCCCTCTTGAATAAATTCTTTTACATAATAACTAAATAAAAAGAGTGAATATTAAAAATATATTGGATAGAAACAGATATAGGGATTCAAGGAATGAAAGAGAAAAAGAATGGAAAAAAAGGATTAATGGGTTAAATGCAATTATTCGCATTCCCCTATATCTAAGATTACTGTCCTTGAATCACCAGAGGGGTCTCTTATTTCTAATTTGGCCCATTTACTTGTCAGTGTGTATCCAGGGGCTGTCTCGATCACTCTTATCGTGTAACCGTCATCTGTTACCAGTGTATCGCCAGCATCCACTATTTCCGGTTCGCCGTTGACTGTTAAGATGGCAGCTGTGTCCA
>JAGGTN010000042.1 GCA_021163645.1 Microcaldota archaeon
ATTTTGGTTAAGTAAGTGTTGATTTTATTCTAAATGCATAGCTTTGAATAGAAACAAACTTTCCTTTTAAAAAGGAAACCATTAAATATCAAAATCAAGTTCCACTTATTCGCTCATAAACCGGACCTGGTTTCAGTTTTTGGCCAGATTACCGGAACTAACTAAAACTAAACGAGTTTTAAAAGGGGATCGGATAAAGAATAATATTTATCCTTTCTAATGATAAATCCGTGTTCTACCAATTGATTAATATAATCTGACAATCGAGCATTAGATATTTTCTTGTTTATTTTAAATTCTAAGTAATCTTTTATCTCTGACCATGTTTTTGCATTTTTTAATCCTTTAAGTATTAGGATATATCTTATCCCTCACCACTGTGTAGGATATATGCAAAACTATCGCCCGATAGTTACTATCGCCTGATAGTAAAAAGTTTAAGTCCTTGGGGTATCAACGGATCTGCAAGACGATACTCTTTTTTTACTTTTTCTATGAAAGAATATTTAATCAATTGCTCTAAATAATTATTTATCCTTGCATCAGTCACCTTTGGTAGTGTTCTTTTTACATCACCCCATGACATAGGTCTTTTTGAAAGGGCTTTCAAAATCTTAAGATATCTTGTTTTTGCAGGTCCCTTGTTTTTCAAAAATCGTTTAATTTCATTGTGTGTTATTTTCTCAGCTTCTTTTAAAACACGAGTTAATGCTTTTTTATGTGAAATCTTTCTTCTATAATGCCCATACAACGTTAACCAACCAATAATACCATCTAAGCTTTCAACTGCATCAAGTAATTCCTCATCTGGCACTTTCACATGCGATTCAATAAACCCTAACTTTAAGAATTCTAAAGATTGAGAAGGAGATAATCTTTTCATATTGATTTCTTCTCTTGCCCTCCCATACAATGGAGAATCTGAAGAATACCCTGCAAATTCTTCTAAAATCCCAACCTCTGACCCTGTTAAAACCAATGTTATGTTGCTTGTATTATCGTATATAAAAGCAAATAAATTGCTTGCACCAAATTTTTTAGTTATTTGAACTTCATCAAAAAAAAGAACTGCTTTTTTACCCAACTTACCCAATTTTTCGTCAAGTTCTTCTATTTCTTCAATAATATCTTCAGAGCGTGGAATAGAAAATGTCGCCCCAATGCCTATAAATCCCAACCTCCCTGTTATTTCAACGCCTTTAATTATCTTTCCAACCTTTTTAGTAATATCTATTGTTTCGTTCATTTTTTTAAAACATCTAAAAATCACGGTATTCCATTCAGAGACCTTAGATGGAGAGATTCCTCTTACATCAATGTATGCCTTGGGCATCTTCAATTCAGAATAGACGACCTTGATAAGCGACGTTTTTCCTATTCTTCTTACTCCCTTTACAACAATAATCTTTTCATCTTTAATAGCTTTTATAAGAGTTAAATATTCCTCAGAATAATTGTACATATCTTTCTTCGCCTTCTTTGGCGCAACATCAAAAAGCATACGTATCTTTCTAACTAAAACCTTAAAAAACTATCGCCCGATAGTTACTATCGCCTGATAGTAAATGATTCAAAATTAAAAAATTCATATTTCTTAAGAGCAGTGAAAAACATCTCCTTGAAATAAATAATTTACTAAGTTATTGGGAAACAATCCCAAAACTAATAAAACACTCACACAATCATATGTTTCCTTAGTATCTCGCCTAATAGTTTCACTTTATCTTTGCGATCAATTAATTCATAGAATCTTTTTGCATAAATGAGAGGTAATATAGGGATATTCATGTCTTCCCATGAGATATATTTAATTTTATCAAACATGCAGAGTTTTTCATTTTTATAATTATTAATTTCAATTTCAAATCCGTTTATATTACATATGAGAGAATCACTATTTATCTTCTTATTAAAGAAATCCTTAACCACGTATCTGCTTAAACAGTTCTTAAATATGCGTACCCCATTATCATCTGTCGCAATATCAATATCCCTAACTTTAACATCCACACCTTGTAATTTTAAATTAGCACTACCATCAAGTCTCCATACAGGTTCATTGTCTTTAATATTATCTGTTATAATTCGCAAAACCTGTTTTATATCATTAAGGCTGAGATTCATTGATCCTTCATGCATAATCATATAATACAAAATAAATTTATATAATTGTAGTTTCTAATTTTCTAGCATCAAATAATTTAAATATTTAAATTAACCATCATATAAAAATCCAATACGAATAACCATAACAAACTTTCCTTCTAAAAAGGAAAGATTTTGCTAAAAGTTTCCTTCTTAAAAGGAAACTATCAAAAAGTTTATAAATAAACCTGTAGAATATAATATTATGATAAATGAAGAATTAATAAAAAGAATCATTTTAGAGAAACCAAGAGTTAAGGAATATATTAAAAGGGATGTTAAATTAACTGACATTGACAAGGTATTTACTATAATAGGTCCAAGGAGGGCTGGAAAAACATATTTTCTTTTTCAAATTATGGATATTTTAAAAGCAAAAGGTATATCTGACGACAGAATATTGTACATAAACTTTGAAGATGAGAGGTTATCAGATATTAAAAGAGAAGACCTGCATAAGATTATAGATATTTATTACACCTTATGGCCTGAGAATAAAAGAAAAACGGTTTATTTTATGTTTGATGAAATTCAGAACATTCCTGCATGGTCAAAGTTTATAAGAAGGTTGTATGACAAGGAAAAGTGCAAAATTTATATCACTGGAAGTTCAGCCAAACTGCTTAGCAAAGAAATTGCAACTGAACTTCGCGGTAGAACCTGGACATATTATATCTATCCGTTTTCATTCAAGGAATTTCTAAAAGCAAAGGGATTGAAATTAAATAAGACATCTATTTATTCCAAAGACAGGTACAAGATAATAAAGTTATTTGAAACATACCTGAATTCTGGAGGATTTCCAGAAGTAGTGGATCTTGGCGAGAATGAAAGATGCATAATCCTTCAAAATTATCACGACACTGTCATGTTTAGAGATATTATTGAAAGATATAAGATATCAAATATAGATATCGTGAAAGATATGTTTAAGTTTCTGATTAACAATTTCGCCAGACCATTTTCAGTCAATAAGTTTTATAACATTTTGAAGTCGATGAATAGACCAGTAAGTAAGGATTATCTTTATTCTATTACTTCTTATTTAGAGGATACATTCTATTTCTTGTTTGTCCCTGTATATACAAATTCTGCAAAGATAAGAATGGTTAATCCAAAAAAGAGTTATGTAATAGATAATGGGTTAGTACAATGCCTAATGACCAAGACAACAGAGGAAAAGGGTTGGTTTTATGAGAACCTTACTGCTATTGAACTAGCAAGGAGGGGATATGAAATGACTTATTTTAAGAATGAATGTGATTTCATTGCCTTTGATAGAATAAAAAAAGAGGTAATTCCTATTCAAGTAACTTTAGAGCCTAACAATCCTAGAGAGATAAATGGCTTGTTAGAGGCCATGAAAAAACTAAAACTTAAGAAAGGCATCATGATAACAGAAAGCACAGATAAAATAACCAGGATAGATGGGAAAACAATTCAATATATACCATTATGGAAATGGCTCCTAAAATTTTAATCCTTTATTTTCTTTTTTATCTTTCCTTCTAAAAAGGAAACTTTATCATCAAGCATATAGGAACGTTCCAGATTACCGGAACAAAATAAATCAGAATCTCTAAAATCATCTATGCAGTTTCACTTAATCAGCCAAAACACCACGATCAAATGCGATAAACGATGAATCCTGTTACAAAAATGTTATGAAAATATGAATTTTTGTTACAAAAATGTTACATTTTTAAAGGTTTTCATTTTAAATTATACTATGAACAAGATAAACAACGAAGACATAATTACTAAAATATTAGAAAAACATTTTCTTCATATAAAAAAACTAAAAGAGATATCAAAGAAGAGATACCTATATAAAAAATTAGCAAAAATAGTTAAAGAAAAAGAGTACTTTCTAGGTATAACTGGCTTAAGAGGGATAGGAAAAACAATACTCCTCTTACAACTTACAGATGAATTCAACGGAATATACTTTTCAGCTGATGATAGGGAATTAAGAGGAGTCGATTTATATGACATAATAAAAACATTAGCAGATGCAGGATACAAAAAAATATTTATAGATGAGATTCATAACAAACCTAACTGGGATAGTGACCTCAAATCAATTTATGATGAAAACATAGCATATATTGTATTTACAGGATCATCATCAATAAAAATAAAGGAATTAAAGGCAGATCTATCAAGGCGAGTAGTTATAGAACACCTGAAACCCGCCAGTTTTAGAGAATGGTTATCAATCAAAAAGGATATCAAACTTCCATTATTATCTTTAAATAAGATAATTAAGAATAAGGTAAATTTGACAAGGAAATACGGTTACATACATAGATATATTGATGAATATTATAGGTATGGTGGAGTCCTTTATAAAGCAAAAACTGATTTCTATAAAACAATATTATCTACGATTGAAATGATAGCAATAAAAGATTTATCTATCATTAAAGAGATTGATCCGGATATTGAAGAAAATTTTTTCAAAATACTTTATTTGGTAGCAGTATCAAAACCATTAGAATTAAGTTACTCTAAATTTGGAAATGCGCTTGATAAAAACAAAGTCTGGATTATGAGATTTCTTGCCGATGTTGAAAAGACAGAGGTTTTAAGAAGAATATATCCATGTGGTAAGGGCATTAAGATGGTTAGAAGAGAGGCAAAATACTATCTCCCTTTTCCTTATAGGTATTCTTTATGTTCTTCACTCAATATTACCCCAAATATAGGTTCGTTGAGAGAAGAATTTTTTATCAACCATATCAACTGCTGTTACTTAAAAACAAAAGATATTGCAACGGCAGATTTTAAAGTTAATAATGCAACTTTTGAAATTGGTGGGAAGAACAAAAACAAGAATTCAGATTATATAATAATTGATGGACTAGATACTTCACAAAACAAGATACCACTTTTCCTATTCGGAATGTTATACTAATATATACTCTCTTATCTTGTTACAAAAATGTTATGAAAATATGAATTTTTGTAACAAAAATGTTACTTTATTTGTTCGACCTTTTTAAGATAATCATCAGGGGGCATACAAGGAGCATAATTATAACCAAAATAAACTTATCAAATAAACTTACATTCACCATCCTTCTTCCATCACTTATACAAATCTTAATCTTCTCCATCATCCCGTTGCCGTCGCCATTCATTTATCAGCAAACCAAATCAACCACATAACAGACACACAATCGTTCCTTTCTCTCATCAATTCTCTTATCCTTCCTCTCACTTTGCTCCTCTCACTTCGCTCGCTCATCGCACCATTCTCACTCATTCCTCATCATCCATCTCGCTCATTAACCATCCATTCTCAATCATCACTCATTCATGCTCCTCATCCAATCAAAATCCACTCACCCATTCATCATCTCATCATCGCATCATTCTCATTTACCGTTATACGTACTGTTCCCTACCCCGTTAGGAAAAGATGGAAAAGACGGGAAGGATGGGATAGGCATAGCTGGAACAGGGGAGATGATTGGTTGAGATGGGGGAGGAGGGGAAGAAGGGAGCGAGGAGGGAGAAGATGGATGAGATGAGCCAGAACCAATATCAGAACTGACATCCATCCTTGGAATCTCATTACCACTGCCACGGCTACTGATGGGTTTAGGAACGATATTAATCGGTAACTTAGGGGATTCACCTTTACCCATTCCCTTACCGATAGAATATGTAAACATATCAATCAAACTCTTTGATTCGTTCTCACCATCACTCGCAATCACATACCAACTATATCCGGCTGTCTCAGATAATCCCCACATAAATGAGAATGTATCAAGAGTATCATCAGGCAGGACAGCCGTCAACAACTGATAATCATCTTCACCGCTTTCGCGTCTGCCATAAACATAATATGTTACAGGGTCACCATCGATATCAATCGATTTATTCCAATATAACAGTTCACCGCTGACCGCGTCCGCATGCCATATCACTGGCTTTTCGGGTGGCGTATTAGCCACTTCCACAACCGGCGAACTGTATTTAGTAACAATATGAGTATCATTGGCAAACGCAGTACACATCCAACGTTCTCCTTTATGAACAGGAACAGTCGGCGTACTGAAAATATCATGCGCATGCGTATAATTACCGATTATTGAATGGAACAAGCCGCCATAATACTCATCATTCACATACGTATCAGGATCACTACTGTTAAGATAGAACTGACCAGCATAATACGATATTGGATTATCAGGATCAGTCACGTTAACCACATAGAATGTCATGTTAACATCTTCATTATCCTCATCCCATAACCAAGCGACATCGCACATTATATAATCACCGGTCTTAGGAATGACTGGAACGATTTGGGCTTGCACACGAGGCGGATGATTAATGTTTACATTGAAATGCCAAATATCTGAGCCAACAGTTGCTTCGCCATCAGTCACATTGACCCACCATGTATAATTGCCATCAGGCAACATGGTATGAGATGCATTACTGGTTTCACTGGTTTCTGACAATACAGTATCACCAGACTCATCGATAACAGCGAACGAGTATGTTAATGGATCAGCATCATAATCAAAACTATCAGTCACATCAAGATTCAATCCATGCTCAACGAACACATCACCATCAACGGTCAGATATGTAATACCAGGATATTCTATATCAGGTAATTCAGTGCCCAGTATGAAACCGTTATCATCAGGTGATACAAGGTCTGGCACTGATGGAGGCAGATTATTAATCTCCTTATTATCAGTACCACTGTCGCAGTAATCATTACCATATATATGATTACACGCTATCACATCACAGGTCCATTCGTCATGTTTAACCGTATCGATATGTGGTACGATATCGCTCGCGCATATGTACACTCCTCCACTGGCACTGGCACTGGCAACTGAGCACACGGCCGGCGCGCTTGAATAAGGCGCGCCGTCCTTATACCAATTAACAATCACATCATATCCATCATACAACCCAGATATATTACTCTTACATATCAGGTCATCAGTCGTTTCCAACATTGATGGGTCCACGCCATCATTATCTGATTCTATACTCACGTCTATCACTTCTGGATGAACGACTGTTGAGAACGAATGAACATCGCTCCAATCAGACCAATTATGCCCATCATACGTACGCGCTTTCCATTCATACATTCCAACCGGCATACTATGAACAGTAGTAATACTATGATACCCATTAACAACATCCATCTCATTCCACGCACCGCCATCCTGTTTGACCCATACATGATATTCCAATGAATCATCATCAAGGTCATCACCATTAACGATGAAATCAGTCGGTGTATCAGCAAGAATAATCGCATCATCCTCAGGAGCAATAAGGAGAGGTTTATCCGGTGGTATATTCTGGATGATAACACCATCCATATCACTATTACATACCTCTTCATACCCCTCATCAGCGCCATTATTGCCACCGGAGTTATCAGTGCATATCTCAGCTTTACATGACCAGTTCTCAAACTTATCAGTCTGGTCAGGAACGATCACAGTCGCCCAATCGCAATCATTATCATCACATGGCACAACCTCAGATGTGAACTCATTACCATCTTTATACCATGTGAATGTTACATTGACAGGCCAGGAACTGACCGTATGAGGATCAATCTCAGCTTTGCATGATAATACATCAAACGTATCAGGATAATCGCGCATTCCGCTGGTTGCATTAACAGTCACTGATAGATTGGCTATGGGTTTAACAACGAACCAAACGACAAAACTATTCTTAGAATACTCTTCGCCGTCAAATGCCCTCACATGGATATAATATTTACCAGGCGTCAAACCAGTCCAGTTGAACGAGCCCAACCTATCGGCATAATCATAATAGTTAGTATTACCGATGAGTGGTTGCGAGCCAGGATCCATATCATGACCACCAAACACATAATACCTGAGATTATCCTCATCAGCATCATTGGCAAAGAACTCAGTATCCATCCAATCATTAAGCGTAATCGCACCATTATGCGGAGCTGTTATGAACGGCATCGTAGGTGGAGTATTCTTGACAACCACAGAATCATTCGCCTGACCATATTCATCACTTGCGATACATGTAATATTATCATGCTTGTGCGTATACAAACTATCGAGCGTGACATTGCAATTACCATTAACACAAGTATAATCATCATACGTCTTGATAATCGCGTCATTGAGTTTCCATTTGACTGTTATATTACGCGTTATTGATTCGTTAAGCGATATATTGCAAAATATATCATCGTTCGTGTACGCAGGTTTAGGCGACACCACAACGTCTTTAACAGCAACAGGAATTTCACCGACATAAATAGTATCATTCATACATCCTTGGAACACACAAGCAGAGTCATCATACGGAGGGGCGCATTGTACACAAACCTGGCAAGTCACATTACCAGGTTGTGTGAAACCATTCACCATACTATAACTCAGATTAGTTACATTACTGAACGTATAATGTTCAACACCTGCACCATCATAGAAATACCATGTAAACTGATATGTATAATTATATGGTGACTGGTCAGGCGGACCGATCGTACCATCATCATGATGCACCAGCATCCCATTCAATCGTGAATCAGTTAGATGCGCTGAACATACAACGTCATGATAAACATAAACAGGATCTGGTGAAAGTGTAACATTGTCTATGTAAGGACATGAACAATCTTTCGCATCAAAACACCTGACTTGACTCTTATTTGAATATGCTTCACCATCCCATTCATCAACCTGATAACAATATGTATTTCCAGGTTCTAACCCAGTAAGATTATAGGATGCATAGTTCGTATCGTCGATCAATCTGAGCGGAGTACCCTGCTTGCCAAAATATACACGATACCCGACTATCGTATCATTATCAGGGTCTTTGCCTGGCAACCATGCAATCATCTTGTAATCATTACATGTATAACTAGTCACATCTGGTAAGAAATCAGTCACAGGACCCGGCGGTCTGTTGATCACTATTGCCTGAGGGCCAGTAAGAGCAACTGGCATGAAATATGGTATACACATCCATTTATCATGTTTGTGGAGGTCGGTGACTGGATTAGAAGTGATAAAATTAATACCATAATTAACATGAACAGTCTGATCATATTCTGGTCTTGGCTCCCATGGCCCATAATTCAATCCTAAATTATCAATTGGTTTTGATACCTCCCATTTGATATGAAGGTCTGCACCACCAAGAGAAGTCACATTCGTCTTAACATAACATACCAACGAATCATTGGTATAAGCAGGGTTTGGCTCCACTCTACTACTAATGACCTTATCATTGGATAAAGGAATGATGTTCGGAGCACAATCATAATCATCAGTGCAATGATAACCCTCTTGGCACACGGTGATCAACGGTTGGTTAAAATCAATGAAATCATTGTAATCGCCAGTGATATTAATGCCTGATGGGTTTGTATTGAGCGAGATATTAACACCAGGCATCGTAGGTATAACCGATATGAGCTCATAACCACTATCACCCTCATCAACTACACCTTCTGGGCAATAAATAACATTGGATACATTATAACACACTGGTGATAAAGCCTGGGTCGCTGTTTCATTGAGCACGACACCCAACCCGGACGCCAGAGCATCGACAATCGTAACATTAAGATTAGCTGGCACATCGTGATATCCAAATACATCATTTATCAATCTGTCCATCTCACTGGAATCACTCAGGTCAGAAAGATTATAATAATCCCCATTACCCCAATCAGATACATTGATGAGGAATTCTGTATTGACTTCATAAACACCTTCTGGTTGCTCAACGAATGGTTGGACCGATAACACAGTTATATTATCATCATCCGCCATGGAACGAATAGTGGATTCTATCGATGACAGATTTTCATATGATTCAAGCACGCCATCGCTTGAGAATATAATAATCTGGGTCCGCCCATCTGACTCGTTTTCCAGATAATCCTTAGCAAATGGAAAAGCAGATGTGAAATCAGTCATACGCGATAACGGGAAGAATATGTCATCTATCTTTTCTGAATCGGTTACTGGATCCACAAGCCCGAA
The DNA here is from genome assembly GCA_021163645.1 of Microcaldota archaeon. Taxonomy (GTDB): domain Archaea; phylum Micrarchaeota; class Micrarchaeia; order Anstonellales; family JAGGTN01; genus JAGGTN01. Next base: position 10,191 of record JAGGTN010000042.1, read on the forward strand.
TTCACGCTCGATAACTTCTGGACCACCGAACGAAACATAGCTGAACCTATCCTGGTCAGGATCAAGATGACTGATTATTGTCTTAAGATTCTTCTTGATTTTCTCAACTGATTGAGAGACTAAAATCCTTGGTGTTGACCAGATGAATGAATAATCATGATATACATTGAACGTCCATTCACCAGGTTCGAAATGTGTATAACTCAATCGACATTGTACAGACATCGAATCATCAGGTATGAACGGCGTACAGTTCATCGTTCCATCACTAACACTATACCTCTCACCAGATGGAGATATGAATTCTATATCACTGATATCAGTATATATCTCCATATCATAATAACTAAGATAAATCTCTCCCTCTTGCTCCAAGTCAGCTGTATAAACTGATTTAGTTACTGATGATGCTGGTATATCTTGGAAAACATCTGGTTGATAATCTTCTATCCTAGGCATGCTGCCTGAATGGTCTATAAGGAATAGCATATCAATAGGTTCATGTGATCCTGTACTGCGATTATACGTTAGATTGATTATCACAGGCTCATTGACATTCACACAACGTTTATCATAAGATTTATAAACTGTGAAATTTGCCCGTGCTGGTGGAGTAGGCCCAGGTTCGGTTACGTTAAACATCTCGAAATCGCTCCAATCAGAACATCCACTCATATCGCATGCAGTGACCTGCCATTGATATTCTCCAATGGATAATGGGATATTATTATCATTAGATGATGACAATCCAGTATTCGAATAGAATGTTGGCCCCATAACATTAATATCATAGGTTAACGAATCAGTCCCTTCATCAACATCCGGGTCATACGAATCAGACCAATCAAACGAAACAGGTGATACAACATTCACATGAGATATTGGTGTTATAAGGGTTGGCACAGATGGCAGAGTGTTTTCTATGGAACGGCCCGTATTAAAATATGTCTCATGGCCAGATACAGTTGCTGTGACATTGCACGACCAAACATCATCTTTAAGAGTATCAATATTGGATACTGGTGATGATACACAATGCTGGTAAGGATCACCTGGCGTGTCTATGCATGTAACCGCTTCGGTACTATAATAAACACCATTTCTGTACCAATCAACAGTAACCTCATCATCTGCTATCTCAGATATGTTGGCAACACAATACAGGTCGTCAAGCGTCCTTAACACCGGCTGGCCAGGGTTAATTTCAACAGAGCCATTAAGTGTTATCGTATCATTGTCAATTTCTATCGGACAAGCATAAGGTTCCAACTCTTCAGGAGTCAGATCAGAACAACTCTTTATGCAGTCATAATCAGCGCCATTATCACATGAATTGTTAACAAAATTAACTGATGAATCAAACGATTGTGATGGCACAGAGCAGATGATATTATCCACAAACGATGAATTGGTAAGATAACTAGGATCATAAACAAGGACGCTGTCAGCATCATAAACCAAGAATTTATTTTTATAGAAATTCAAATCACGGGCATTATTCCTAAGAGAAATTATTTCTCCACCAGGATTATCATAATATATCCAATTGTACTGGAAAGTATTATTATCCTCTTCCAACTGTTGCTCATACTGTATAAAACCGCCGTGAGGCAATGGATTTGGAGCAGATGAATCAGATATTATTTTTGCACGATTGTAATCGATTATTATATCCTTTGTATGATAGTTTAAATCAATACTATCATCTAATATTGCCTCCCCATAATCCCGTGTATCCTCGAGATAATTGCAAATAATATGATTCTTGTTTGAATAGTCCAAATAAATTTCATCATGAAGATAATCAAAAAACTTGTTGTTGGAAATGATATTATCATTAAAGGCATACCTAAAATTATCAGAATCAACATGATGATTAACATTTATTCCTAACACAGCAGAATAACCTGTATTGTTGAATGTATTGTTATATATAAGATTATGTTCTATTATTGGGGTATTTGAATCATCATTCACATCTGCTCGTAAATTCATTTGAAGGCCATGGAATTCATTATTCTTTATCACAGAATTAACTAGATGATTAGTTTCCCAAAAAGAGTAGGGATGAGTAGAAACATGTGAAGAATAATATACCACATTTTCAAATGTAATATTCTCACCATCGACATAAAAATCCTTATTATTCGCGAACATTCCATGTAAAACTGAACCATTCCCATCAAATACAATATTATTAGAATTTATAATAATCTTTGAAATATTATATTCTCCAGTACATAATGTTGTATCACCGACAATCTGGTAAACATAAGGATCTAACGCATCTGGTCTGATCACACTTGAACCATAGGTTGATGGATCATTCAAATCAACACATGACCATGCAACATTGACAAGACCCATCATAATAATAGATAATACGAGCAACGAGAGAGCTCTCACCATGTTAAAATTACTATGATTCAATTTAACATTCAACCTAATCATATCATTACCTCCAACTTATTATTTGAATTTAACATTAAAACATAATATGTTATACATTACAACATTTAAAAAGGTTTTGATAGAATCTTTAGATAGAATCTTTAGCCTAAACACAAAAATAGACTTTGCAAATTCATTTCTTATTCTCTATGTTTATATCTTCAGAATTTAATAAACCTAAGATCATATTAGGATCTGCTTCAAGAATCTCAGACAGATACAAAGCAAACTCTCGCCTCTTAACATACGTTCTCCTCATCCGCAGATAATCATCATCTTCATCAACAGAACATTCCAATATCTCCTGTATTTCACTCTCAGAAACACCAAACCTACGCAACGCTATTCCATAATTACCATATAACTTATTCATCGCCACCCATTGATCAGGGAATTCATTCTTAATCTTTTGGATAGTAAGATCACGCGCAGACCGTTCGGCCAATCCACTATCCCTGAACCAGGATATCAATTCTTTATCCAGCGCCATATTATCAGAATCTTTGAATTTCTTACTCTTATGGAACTTATTCTTAAACCTAAAATGTCTTTTCATAGATGCAATTCTATCCTCAGGGATACCCATCGCTCTCAAAAATGCATACCAGTCGTTTCCATTTGCACCATATTCTTTACATGCATCATTAAACAACTTATAATGCTCCCTTGCATAGCTCCTCTCAAGCTTCTCATCTGGCAAATTTCTTAAATGCTTGTTGAACCATTCAGTCATCTGATTACGCCTTCTTAAATCTCCCTTTTTAGTTTTACTCATGACCAATGATAATCTCTTTATTTTCTTAATACGATCTTCTGGCATGCCAAGGGTTACCAAAGCATCATACCAATCATATCTAACACCGCCAAACTCCCTACGTATATCATCAAACATTTGATAATGTGTACGTGCATATTTCTTTGTAAGCATCTCATCTGGCAAACTCCTCAAATATTTGTTAAACCAGCTAATGATTTCTTTCCTCATATTTTCCTTCTGCTCACGCTTTCCACGTTCTTTATAATAAATAGATTCCAATGGACCAACTGAATGCTCTAATGGATCAACTGAATGAAATCCGTTAGTTCGGCCTTTTTGACCTTTTAAACCTTGACCCTTCTCCTTACTCTCTCCTAGATCTATGTTAGATGTTATTATTGTTTGAGCCATTAGCATCACCCCGAACGATATCACACCGAAAAATATTATCCAAACAAAAAAGAATTCAAAATCTTAATACAGTATCCTAATACTATAAATTTTAATAATATATAACATAAATTCCAATAATGTGATCAAATAAGAATATCCTAATCCATAAACCTAATCTGTAATATATTAATATAAGGAATGTTTTTAAATGTATTCACGGCCTTATTCCTGGTATACCTGGCTGATATCTAAAAACTATTTACCCTGACAGTATTTAGCAAACTGACAATATTTACACCATTTACCAGGTCTTTTCTCAAACCCTTCTTCACCCTTTGCCATATCTCTTATCATCTCACCACGGGTTTTATACACTCTATCCACTGCTTCCTGTTTAGACTGTTCATCAATATCTATTAATCTTAATATCTTATCATTTACGTACAAGACGGCTCCCTTATTCACTTTCACTCCTTTATCCTGCTCATATAACCATGAATACAATGATAATTCAAAAACATGATCCTTAAATGCAAATTCATTAAAATGCCATTTATACTCAACAACAAAATATTCATCATTTATCTTATCGATCCTATCGAGTATCCCAACAACACCAAGTTTTTTGTTGAATATCTTATACTCAGTATATAATGGTTTTGATAAGGAAATCTCCTTTATCAATTTGGCAAAGTTTTCTGCCTGCTGTTTGTGAAGAGAATACATCTTATTTATTTTTAATGTATTTAATAGATCTTCATAATCATTAAACTTATCCTTTACTGTATATACCCATTCAAACAATGAATGAACATCCCGCCCATTATTCAAATGAAGTTTCTCTTCTGGAGGAACAGCTTTTATCTTACTGAGATACCATGCACGAGGGCATTTCTCAAATAATAAAATCTGCGACTTGCTCAGCCATCCTGACCATAATGGTTTATTCTGTTTATTATGTTCATTATTCATCATACCGCCTTTCTGTTACTCTTTTTTATTTTTCAATTTTCCGTTTATTTTTTTATTTTCTCCTTTTTTGACGCTTTATTTTCTCTTTTTTCTTTTATTTTAGAATACATGAATATAAACAATTACATGCAATAAATATAAATAATTGCCGAGTGCGTTTCCAATAATTACCTTTAACAGATTTTCATAGTAATCCTTATTTCATAGCGATTCTTGAACCAAAAAGAGCAACATATGCGAGTTTCTCATCTTGAAATTTTGATTTACTGGTATAACGATATTTTCCCTTTGGGTCAGAATAGTAAACAAATACTGCTCTGCCATCCTTCATCTTATTCATGACATCCTTGGTAATGGAAGGCTCAACAGAGATACATCCATTACTCCTGCCAAGCCTGCCAGTCTGCTTGATGAACTCTTCTGATACATAATTCTCTGTATAACCTCTTTTTTTGAGATTAGGATTTACTCCATCTTCGATGAGAATACCCCTCGTATAATCATTATTATTTATTCCTGGTTCAATACCTCTCATTCTAAGCCGATATCTATGCGAACCGCTCGAATACGGTTCACCGCTCGTTATTTTCAATCCAATACTGCTTTTATTCGTGTTCGGTTGATTAGAAAATCCAGTTGATATGACTTTATCTGTGCCTGTGTTTCTACCATGCGCAGCATAATGCGCTTTATGACCATTAATCTCAACCAGTTTTTCATTGTTCATATCAAGAATCCACATCCTACGTTTTGTCGATGGAAGCGAATAATCAACTATCATGAAATAATCCTTCTTCTTAATCCTTTTTTTCTGTAACGCGTTAAGATACGCAATCATCGCTGTACGAAAACACTGTTTTGACATGCCATACTTATCAGCATCGAATTTTTGATATTCGTCATCAATCCATTTATCTAATATAGGCTTAACATTAACACCAGGTTCGTATGGCGGATATGATAAACCATGTATCTGCTCTTTCTCTTCCTTTTCCCTGCCCTTAACTTCCTTGCCTTTTACCTCTTTGCCTTTCACCTCTTTGCCTTTCTCTTCCCCTTTCTTTTTCTTGCCCTTAACTTCCTTACCTTTCACTTCCTTGCCCTTCACTGCCCCACTTACTTCAGGAATTCTTTCTTTTGGCACAACGAGCGTTCCTTCTGGAACCGCTGATACAGGTAACGGATAAGCCAGTTTAGTCTCCATTGCATGTTTATAATCGTCGTTTATCTCAGTAATCAATGCGAATATTTTTTTCGGTAATTTGGGCGCTTTAGAAACAATTAAATCCAATGATGAGCCCTTTTCATAAGCAGAGAGCATCTTATTTATTTTTGGTTTAGCCTTTCTATAACCATACACATACCATACAACCGTTAACATACGAGTCAGTGCATCTGAATATGCACCTTTGACTCCCAATCTTTTAACATCTCTTTTGGCACGGACATATGCTTCATCAAGAAGAATCCATTGCCTGCCTTTAACATTAAATCCTTTCTCGCCAAGCATTTGCGCTAATTCCTTTTTGACAATGATATCCTTTTTTGTGAGTTTCTCATCTTTATGCCTACCAACCCAAACAGAATACTCATTGAATAGCTTTAATTTTGGTTTATGCGCGGTTGACATATTAGTATTTGGTAATGAAATATTTTAAACTTTGTTATCTTTCAGCTAATGGCATAGCTAATAATCTATTCATGATATAGCCTATGATACCAAACAATCATTAAGGATTATTAGGTTGCAGTCTGAGTTGAATAAGCATAAACCGTTTTAAATATTACATATCAAAATCTAGTCATGACCATAGAAAATAATTCAATAGAAAATAATTCAATCAAAAATAACACATTAACAAAGGATAAACTCAGAAAGATATTTAACAATGAATGGAAGAAACATTATGATATCGATATCCTCAGAGAATATGGGTTCACTAGAAGACAATGCAAAGTATGTGGGAGATTCTTCTGGAGCGTTGATGATAGAGATACTTGTGGCGATCCATCTTGTGTCGGATATCGATTCATCGGTAATCCCATAGGCAATAAACATGATTATACATCGTCATGGAAAACCATTGAGCATTATTTCACAGCACATGGACATAAATCTATACATACATACCCATGCGTCGCGAGATGGCGAAAGGATTTATTCTTCACAATAGCATCGATTTCTGATTTTCAACCTTATGTTGTGCGTGGAGAGGTTGAGCCTCCAGGTAATCCATTAATCATTCCACAGACATGCATACGATTCGGTGATATATCAAATGTTGGCGTGACCGGACGCCACCTAACTGACTTTGTCATGGTTGGCCAGCATGCGTTCAACACGAAGAAGACAGGTTTGTTCTACTGGAAAAATGACGCATTAGGACATGATATTGAAATGCTTAAACAATTTGGAATACCATTATCAGATATAACGTTCAAAGAAGATGTCTGGATGGGTGGAGGTAATTTTGGACCAAGTATGGAATATTTCGTAGGGGGATTGGAATTGGGCAACTGCGTGTTCATGCAATACCAGATACTACCGAACGGCGAACATAAAGAACTCGATACCAAGGTTATCGATATGGGTGCTGGACTCGAACGATTCGCATGGCTCACAAACGGTACACCTACGATATATGATACTACGTTCGGACCTGTGGTCAAGGATATGTTCAAACAGGCAGGGATAGATTACGATGCAGAATTAGCAAATAGGTTCTGGTCGCATGCTGGCGGGTTGGATGTAGAAGAAGCAGGAGCTAACCTTAATAATGAGAAGAAAAGGATCGCTGATGAGTTAGGTATGAGTTGGGATGAGCTCCTTAATATGATTCAACCTTATCAGGCGGTTTATGCTGTCGCAGACCATCTTAAAACCATATTACTAGCCATCACTGATGGACAGTTGCCTAGCAATTCTGGAGGTGGGTATAACCTACGAATGATATTGAGGCGCAGTTTCGGATTCAACGATAAGTTAGGACTTAATCTGGATTTTGATAGAATAATAAGAGGACATGCAAAGTTTATCAAGCCATTGTTCCCGCATTATTCTGATGGTGTTGATACAACGATAAATGTCATCAATGACGAATACAATAAATATAATAATACAAAGAATAAGACAAAAGGTAGAGTATCAGCATTTATATCAAAGGTCAAAAAAATAGGTAAACTCGATGTTAATCAATTAACCGTCTTGTATGCGAGTTATGGTATACCTCCCGAGCTGATCGCTGATGAAGCAGATGAGCAAGGGATTAAGATTGAAATCCCAGATAATTTCTATGATATGGTTAGGAGTAAGGAGGAGATAGAAGAAGAGAGCAATAAATGGATATTTACTGAGGATTTGCCAGATACTATCCCAGGGTTTTACGAAGATTTATTTGAAATGGATGCAACAGTCATTGATGTTAAAGACAGTTATATCATCTTGGACAAGACATGTTTTTATCCAGAAGGAGGAGGACAGGTTGGAGATACAGGATATATCAATGACGTCAGGATCATCGATACAATAAAACATAATAACGTGGTATTGCATAAGGTTAGCGATGAGATGAAAGATAAAATAAAAAAGATGTTCAAGCGTGGCCAGACAGTACACATAAAAATAGATAAAATGCGTAGGATTCAGATTTCTCAGCATCATACTGGTGTTCACCTGATTAACGCATGCGCTAGACAGATCTTGGGAAGACATATTTGGCAGGCTGGTGCGTATAAGGATGAACATAAAGGCCAGATCGATCTGACACATTATAAACGAATTACTGATAGAGAATTGGAAAGTATAGAAAGCCTGGCCAATGATTACATAAGACAGGAACTTAAAGTGGTCACAGAAGAGATGGATAGAACAGAGG
>JAGGTN010000005.1 GCA_021163645.1 Microcaldota archaeon
AAACCTAAGCCTCCCTTAGCAATTGTTTTGGGGGCTTTTACATTTCCTCTTGGAGCATATGTAGCCGCAAGTCATACAATCTCATCACTATTTGGAATCCAACTAATAGATTACATTGGTTTTGCTTTATATTGGCTCTTAGTGGTTTTTTGGCTAGTCACATTCGTAAAAACTGTTATACATACATATCATGGGACGCTGTTTAAGGGTTAGGTCATCAAAATTGAGATATAAAATTTTGAATTGGGAAAAACATATCTACCGACATGAACTGAAAAACTAATGGTAGAGTATTGAGTATTAAAAAACTGTTGTTGGCTATTGGCTGTCACCAGTAATAAAACAAAACCAACAAAAAAATAAAGAAGAAGAAAACCAATCCGATTAAATTCTCCCTGTAGTGAAAAGCCTTGCCAGTTCCTGAATTGCATATATTATTGGCTTAACAGCAGCGGGTAATTTCTCAGGGTGCACGTATATGCCATAATATCCTTCAAAGACCGAATCATCTGCCAATTCACTAGCTTTACCGTGATAGGCCAATCTAGTAACAACATTATCCTTAGGATTAATACCTATCTCTTTCTTTATCTTATCCTTTATTTCGCTGTTCAATCTCTTTGCCTTATCAACCCTGAGCGGGCCAGTAACATCCTTAATACCTTTATTTGATATCACATAAACATCTATGGATGTATAACCTTCACTCATAGATGTTATCACTAGAGGATAATACGGCTTATACGTAGTGAACTCAAATTTAAGAGGTGTCGCCACTCCGCGTTCCAGGTCAAACAATACATGGTATAATTCCCATGCCTTATCTCTTGTTTCCTGGCTGTATTTCTTCTTGCCATGCACATAAGTTGCTTTTCTCATCAAGCTTGCACTTTCATCGCCGTCATATGCTTCCTCAACAATTTCAATCTCCTCTGCATATTTGTTCTTCAAGTCAACCTTGTTCACCATGAAATAGCATCCAGTATAGTTCCAGCCGTATTCTTCATTTTCATCTATGTATTTGTCGAAAATCTCTATACGATCCTCATTCACAGGATAGCCGTTCTCATTCAGCCAATCAACAAGCGCCTGAGAATCAGTCGCATATAATACAGTAACATCATAGATATCAATTTCTTTTTCCTCAATTACGGTAACGCCTGCATCTCCTTCAGCCATCCCGCCTGCCAAGGGCCCCAGATCTCTAACATGTTTATAATAATCTTCCTCGCTCATGTATTTGGCCAGATCATAAAATAAACTTATGTTAGATGCTGAAACATTTGGCTTGTCCAATGATTTAACAGGCACGACCCATGCAAAGTTAGCTATATCATCGGTCCTAACCTCTGAAGATAATATCATTGTTTCCTTAAGAGTATGTTCATCCCAGTGTATGACAACCTTCTGCTCTGGCTCATAGATATGTATTTGCCAATCAGGTATATACATTCCATCAGCAGCTACTATGTTCAATAATATTAGCGCTGCGATAAGTATTCCCATCAATATTTTCTTTCCGAATTCCATTTTTAATCACCATATAAATTACAGCTTACAAATGCTTTTAAAAGGGCTAATTTTCGTTAGGAAACACCCTAAGTATCCAAATATCTTCAAGTATTCCAGATATCTTCTTTTCCTAATGGTAGAGTATTGAGTATTAAAAAACTGTTGTTGGCTATTGGCTGTCACCAGTAATAAAATAAACCAAAAAAAAAAAATAAAATTTTCTTAACTGACGGTTATTATAAGATATCTTTCAACACCCTAAAAAATATCAATATATAGGAACATTTATAAACACTTATGAACAGAACTATATATAAAATTTATATCAGTTTGAATGATTTGAAGAATTAGGATTGGTTTGAAAAGTTGAATAGAAGTAATAATTTAATAGGCAACAAAGTAATATGCAGCAAAGTTAGCAATTACTTCTTTTGTTCGCAATAAAATTTTAACTTCAAATATATTTAGGTTTAAAAGGAGATTTTTATGAGAAAAAAAGAAAATTTTATGAAAAAAGAAACATTAAGTAAAGAAACTATTTCAGCACTTGATAAAATGAGATTCACTGATTTAACTGAAGTACAGAAGAGGGTTATCCCATTAATATTAGAAGGGAAAGGTGTGATATGTAGGAGTAAAACAGGCACAGGAAAAACTGCTGCATTCGGTATCGCAATGGTTGAACGAATTATAACTGGTAAGACGAGAAAAGGTCTAGTAATAACACCTACACGTGAATTAGCAGTTCAAGTAAGCAATGAACTCGCAAGGATTGGAAAGGACCATAAGATATCAGTTATAACAATATATGGTGGTGTCAGCATATCTATGCAAATAGAAAAACTTCATAAGCATCCGCAGATAGTAGTGGCCACACCTGGAAGATTATTGGATTTGATAAACCGCAGACAGGTCTTCCCACAGGATTTTGATTTTGTAGTACTCGACGAGGCTGATATTATGCTGGATATGGGTTTTATCAAAGATATTGATAATATTCTAGGTAAAATCATCCCTACACCACAAATCGCGTTGTTTTCAGCTACAATCGATAAAGATATTCTAGAAATGGCAGATTATTATATAAAGGATTATGAATACATTACGATATCTGATATGGATAAACCTATAGAAATATCTGAACAGATATTAGAAGTGGTACGTAAAGAGAGATTTGGAGCATTGCTCGATATCCTATACAAAAACAGGAATAAAAAAATAATGATATTCCTCAATACAAAAAGAAACACAGATAGAATAGCAGAAAAATTATCCGGCAAAAGGTTTAAAGTTGGTGCGTTGCATGGTGACATGTCACAAAGAAAAAGAGAACAGGTATTAAAAGATTTTAAAAAAGGTAGGATTAACATTTTGGTTGCAACAGATGTCGCTGCCAGAGGAATTCACGTAGATAATATTGATATTGTAATAAATTATGATTTAGCTAGAACATCTAAGATGCATCTTCATAGAATAGGTAGAACAGGGAGAATGAATCATAAAGGCATGGCAATATCATTAAATATCATCGACCAAAACAATAGGAGGGATAGCTATCTACCTCCGGTTGAAACTGTGAAATATCAATATCATCATGTTTCTAAAGCAATTTAGAAAACGGGAAAGATTTCCTAAGGTATAAGCAAAGGTTTTATACATAACAAGAAATTCCAAAGGAATTTATTCCTAAGAATTTGTTGACAGTATGAAACCAAAGTTTTATACACAAAAATAAAAAGGAGTTGAATAAAATGAAAGGAACTGTAAAATTTTATAACGTAATGAAGAACTTCGGTTTTATCACCGGAGAAGATGGTACGGACTATTTTGTCCATGCGACAGGCTTGAAGCCAGGAGTAAGACTGAATGAAGGTGATGAGGTTACCTTTGACGTTGAACAAGGCGACAAAGGACCAAAAGCTGTCAATGTAGAAAGAGCATAAATCCATCATAGATCTTAAAAATTAGACAATGCTTTTTCTTTTTATTCTTTTTCTTTTCTGGATTAAGCCAGATATGATTTGAACCGATCGCCACGAATTATAAATATCTGTTCAGAGAACCAGATTAATAATTTTCACAAGCTTTTTTAAATATTACCAATATATGATAAAAGTAAAGTTAGTTTATACATATGATAAAAGCTAAAATTAATAATATGGCTTTGACATAGTGAGGTTGAGCAACTACGTTGCAACCCTCTCATTACTCGCTAACGCTCGCAATGCCGAGGTAGCTCAGTTGGTTAGAGCGCCAGACTCATAAGCTCAGCTTTATGAGTGGTGAGCCTTTTAGGCAATGATCAATAAGGTGTGCTCGGATATCTGGAGGTCGCGGGTTCGAGAATGAACCAAACAAACCTCTTTGGAATTTGTCCAGTACATCGATAATCCCGCCCTCGGCATTGTTTTCTTTTTTGTTTTAATCTCTGTAAATTTAAACAGATAAATAAGCAATAACCTTTTTATTTTATCTCCAGATTATTTAATCATGAAGGCGATCATATTTGATGTTGATGGGGTCCTCATCGATACTGAGAAATATCATTTTATCGCATGGGTAAATATACTGATGAAATATAATATAATATTACCAGAACATGAATATCATAAACTAGCAGGGTGGCCAGGGGATGATATAGATAAATTTTTCATAGACAAATATAAACTAAGAATTCCTTATGGCGCTCTTGTGAAACAAAAAGAGGATTTCATATACCATTGGTTTAAGAATAATCCTATTCCTTTACGTAAAGGTTCTAAGGAGCTTATTATCTTTGTTAAGAATAAAGGCTTAAAAATAGGCGTTGCTTCGGCATCACCAAAGGATGAATTAATACTTAAACTAAAAAAAACTAGTATTTATGATTATATAGATGTTGTTACTTCTGAAGATGAAGTTCCTGGAAGTAAACCAGACCCTGAGATATACTTACGTACTGCAAAACTATTAAACACTGCTCCAAAAGAATGTATAGTTATCGAAGATACACCTGTTGGCGCACATGCAGGAAAAAACGCAGGAATGACAGTGATAGCTGTTCCAACATCATTAACAAAAGATCAGGATTTTAGTTTTGTTGACTATCTCTGTAATAATCTGGAAGATGCAAAAGGTATTATTGAAGGTCTAATTTAATATTCATGATTTAATTTTTATCCCATTTTTCACTTATTTTTCTCCTATTTCATTCATTTTATTCCTCACTCATCACTTGCTATCTTGCTAAATAAACTTACAACAACAGGAAAAATATAATCGACCCGATAACAGGAATAGTAAGATTATCATCAATCTTAATCGGCAATGATTCAACAAATGCGCTAATGATAAGTACGGTTAAGGTTATTGGATTTTGAAGTATCAACACAGATGGAATCCCGCCAATGATAAATCCTATTGTGCCTTCGAATGTCTTATTTCTATTCCATGGCAATGAATACTTTCCATAGCGTTTACCCAACAAGGTTGCGAGTCCATCGCCGAGAGAAAGTATCAATATTAATGAGATTATCATCAATGGATTATTTCTTAAAAGACCGATAATAAACAGCGCACCAACAGCATAATACAATGATCCTTCGCCCGGAACCACGTCTTTGCGTTCGAATTTATCCAGCATATAATCTGCGATGGGCAATTTAAGCCCGATCAATTCAAGTTGAACTATCAGCATACCGATTATCGTTCCGATTAATATAATATAAAACGTCCATATTAGATTAACCCAGATACCTATACACATCAATATACCGACTGAAATATGTATGATTTGGCGAGGCGTCTCGTTCATTCTATACTCAACCCTTTTCTCCTTATTTATCACCGCCTCAGCCACCGAATATCCCAACGCAGCCGTGGCAATACTACCAGCAATATCAAACCATGTATGCACACCAAGGAATACTCTCCAATAACCTACTATTATGGCAAGTGGGTAGAATAAAAAAAAGAGCTTACTGCCCAAAAATGGATAAACAAAAGAGAACGCAATTGATGTGTGTCCACTCGGATAAGCATTATTGGTTGGGCAGTGATTTGGAATAGGGTTAATCATCTGACAAGGTCTCTCAACAGGTAAAATCATCTTAAACGTTTGAGCAAGAATAGTTGTAATGATGATAGTAAGTATAAGGATTTTCACACGCCTACCCATTCTACCCTTGCTCTCCATTCTGTCCAGGAATCTCATGTTTCAATAAGAAGAACAAAATTTAATAATGCTCCTAATATGTGCAATAATTTTACTTTAATCAAGATTGTCATTATTAATTGTATTAAGTCTAATTTCTAGGCACATCCTGATTTTTAGAGTTATGAGGTCATTGGAATTTTTTAAATTAACTCAATCAAATTAAATAAGTTTTATGGCTCATTAAAAGTCATTCAAAAGTGCAATATCTTTTCAAACTTGCTTTGTGTTATTCTCTTATTTAAGAGACAAATAAAGAGACAAAGAGTAAGTTATTTAAATATATAATCAACATTCTAAAACATGGCTGATTCTGGAACATATCCTGATTCAAAAACCCGGTTTATATTCATAACAGGCGGGGTAATGTCTGGTTTAGGTAAGGGCACAGCAACGGCCTCAATTGGTCGTCTTATCAAGAATCATAATTCTAAGATAGTCGTCGTTAAATGCGATGGATATTTAAACGTCGATCCAGGAACGATGAACCCTACCGAACACGGCGAAGTATATGTGCTTAATGATGGAACAGAAGTAGATATGGATTTTGGGCATTATGAGAGATTTATTGGTGTTGAAGGCGAAGGAGAATGGAATATCACATCCGGCAAATTATTCTCTAGGCTTATTGAAAAGGAACGCCATGGTGATTTCCTGGGCAAAACGATTCAGATAATCCCACATGCAGTCAATGAAATAATAGATTGGTGGTTGAGACTCAGAGATAAATACAATCCTGATTATATGCTTATTGAAATAGGCGGCACAGTAGGGGACATAGAAAATTCATGGTTCATAGAAGCAGCGCATCGTCTTAAACAACGTGTTGGGAAACAAAATATAGGATATATTCATCTGACATACGTACCGATGTTGTACAACACAGGCGAACTAAAAACAAAACCTGCTCAGAGGGATTTAGCGTTGGTCAACGAACAGGGCATCTCTCCAGACATCGTAATTGTAAGGAGTAAATACAACCTAAACAATCATCTGAAAACAAAGATAAGCGATTCGGTTGGTATCAATAAGAATAGAATAATCAACGGGATTGATATGGAAAATATTTATGAAATCCCATTAGCGTTCAATAAACAGAACATTCTACATTCATTAGAAGAAATTTTCAACATAAAGATTGAGACAGATATGCACGAATGGGAACAGTTAATAGATAATATTAGACATCCTGAAAAAGAGATAACTATAGCAATATGTGGTAAATACACCGCATTGCATGATTCTTATGCAAGTGTTATAGAAGCGTTGAACCATTCTGGTGCACATCTAAAAACGAAGGTTAACATAAAATGGATTGAAACAACAGATATTGAGAACGGTTTACTAAAAGTAGAAGATGCTCTTAAAGGTGTCGATGGCGTTATAGTTCCGGGAGGATTTGGTCTAAGAGGAATCGAAGGAAAGATACAGATTATAAGATATGTGCGTGAGAATAAGATTCCTTTCCTTGGATTATGCCTAGGCCTTCAATTAGCCGTGATAGAATTTGCAAGAGATGTATGCGGTCTTAAAGACGCCAACTCAACAGAGTTTACCGAAGAAGGTAAAACTACTGAATATCCTATCATAGATATATTACCAGAACAGAAAAACATTGACCATAAAGGTGGAACGATGAGATTAGGAGCATATCCTGCTGTCTTAAAACAAGGAACAATAGTTAGAGAACTCTATGGAAGAGAAATGATTAGTGAGAGGCATAGACATAGGTATGAAGTAAATCCTGATTATCATAAAACTCTTGAGAGTAATGGTCTCGTGTTGTCAGGTATGTCTCCAGACCGTAAGCTTGTGGAATTCGTTGAACTCCCAAAGAATGTTCATCCTTATTTCGTGGCTACGCAAGCGCATCCTGAATTAAAATCATGGTTTGAAAAACCAGCTCCATTGTTCTATGGGTTAGTGAAGAGTATAAATGAAAACCATTTATAAATATTCTTATGATATCGTAAGCATTTTATAATCAAAGTTTTGGCATCTTATTTAACTTAATCAACGAAATATCATCAACCGAAGACCAGGATAGCAAGATATTCTAACGTAATTTGATTTCAAGGGGATTTAAGCATGAGAAAGATGAAGTAAACCTCAAACATTTTTATAAGTTAGAATCAAAAAGTTTATAAATATTTAAAACCATAAAATATCATGAATAGACATAATAACAATAATATAAATCAAGGATTCAATTTTTCTGAAGATAGTTTACGTATGTTGCCTAGAAATGATAAGTTGATTAAACTTAGGTATACATTAGGTGTGTTTATGAATCATGCTGTCGGTATGATAGATGATGATACATTAAAAAAAAGGATCCAAGATGTTAAGGTGTCATTTTCATGGTATGTTATGGATGAAGTATTATCCAAGTTTGATGATATTTTTAAAGACCCGAATATAAGGGCTGGGTTGATAAGGTTTATGTTTGATAATATAAATCCAGAGTTTGATGATGATAAATTAGTTGAGATTATTTCAAAGTTGTACACATTTAATTCATTTTTAGAGTTTGATGAAGCATCATTGATTAAAGGGAGTGTCAGATTATCTTTGCATAAAGCAGTTAAAAGAACTAAAGAAGATTGGGACATGGAACCCATGGCTGATGAAAATCTTGCTCATAAGATAGAACAGGAAATTCCTGAAATAAAGATAGAAAAGGAAGATATACCAGATACTAAAGATATAGATAGGATTGTTGACAGTATAGGTTTTATATATGAAGGTTCGGATGGCAATTTAGAGGTTGGAGGGGTAAAGGAGGAGCATGAATCTCACATTCGAGTTAATAAAGCTTTGTTAGATATCTCTCAGGAGCCAGAGATAGAGCAGGGGAGAGAGGGACAAAAAAATCAAGGACCAGAGATAAACCAATATCCTATTGAGTCTGAAATAGAGTTAGATGAAAATGTAACCCAAACATCGAATATTGATTTGGAAAATATCTTGATAGATATTAGGAATACATTCATGTTTATCCGTGAAAAAATAGTTGCTCTTGCGAGTGCTTTGGGAATTTCTACTTATGCAATGAATGTTTATGAGAATGATCCTAAGTTAAAAATGATATCTGGTAGTTTGAGCAATGAAAATCTTCATGTGGCACCTATGGATATAAAAATCATAATAGAAAATTCTGTCTATCCTGCAAAACTCTTATCAGACAAAAAAGCGAAGATATTCGTTGATGATCCTATCATTCAGAAGTCTCTACTTGATAATCTTTCCACAAGATTAAGAATGGAATATAAGAAACTTAATAAGAGGTTCACTAAGAAAAGATTAATGAAATAAATCATTCTCTGTGTTTAGCGATTCAGCTTTTTCTAACATCATAAATTATAATGTGTCGATCAACCTTATTTTTTTATTTTTAAGCATATAATCTTCTTCTAATACAATTCTTAAAATATTTGTTATCCTAAATCAAATAAAAAATTTCTATAAAACTACCAGATACTTTATTAAATTTAAGGTTGGTTAATATCTCTGATATTGAAAAGGTGAAATTATGACATTGTTGATAGATATCGGTTTAGCGATTGGTGTTGCAACATTATTATCATATTTTACATACTTGTTCAAGCAACCTAATATTCTTGCTTACATCCTAACAGGTCTTCTTATTGGACCTTTGTTTCTTGGTCTAATTACTGATCAGGAAAGTATATCCACCCTTGGCGAACTGGGTGTTGCATTTCTCCTTTTCAGTGCTGGGATGGAGCTGGATGCTCGCAAATTAAAGAGAGTTGGAATCGTTGCCCTCATAGGTGGTATTGTTCAGGTGCTCGTATCATTTGGTATAGGATTTTTTATTGCATCTATGTTAGGGTTTGAGACATCGGTTTCATTAATCACTGGGTTATTACTCGCTTTCAGTAGCACGATGCTTGTGACCAAGATATTGATAGAGAGGAATGAGATTAATTCATTACATGGTAAGATAATTATAGGTATATTGATGATTCAAGATGTATTTGCTTTATTTGTATTGATAGTTTTAGGTAAAGGGCTTACTGCGTTTGCTTCTGTATCTGCGTCTTCAATGCTCGTTCCTAGTTCTTTGTTTTCATCTTTGTTCGATGGTGGATTATTTCTTTTAATAAGAAACGTAAGCATAGTACTTATCATAGCGCTTGTGCTCAATCGTATCGTGTTCAAGCATTTATTAAAGTATATAGCAAAAGATTCGGAACTGCTTTTTATGACGACTGTTGCAACATTGTTCTTATTCATCGGTATGTCCTATACATTTGAACTTCCAATGGCCGCAGCAGCACTCATAGCAGGGCTTTCTATATCAAGTACACCATTTTCTGTTGGTGCTGCTGCTGAAATTCGGTCGTTACGAGTATTCTTTTCTGCTTTGTTTTTTGTTGCGTTAGGCATGCAGATAAATATTTTTCTTCCAACGAATCTGTTAGTTCTCGGTGTTGCCCTTATAATCCTAACAGTAATAGTTAAACCGTTGTTATTGGCTGGTGAATATTTGATATTGGGTTATGGATTTGTAGTATCATCGTTGATAGGATTATATCTTGGTCAAGCGAGTGAATTCTCATTTATAATAATTCAACAAGCAATGGCAAATTCGTTTATATCTCATGACATCGGTGCTTTGATGACTCTTGTGGTTGTTGTGTCTATGGCCATAACTCCTTATTCAGTTAGTTTGAGCAAAGAGATTCATAAATTACGCCGTCGGATAAGATTGCCCGAACGTTTCAGTAGGAATATCAGATTACTTGAGCACAAAAAGAGAATATTTAAGGATCATATTATAATTATTGGTTGTCATCGAATAGGTTATAATATTGCCAAGTTCTTAAAAAAGAAAGACGAGAACGTGCTTGTAATAGACCACGATCCTGAAACCATTTTCCGTCTCAAAGAAGAGGGGAGCGTTGATTATCTGTTTGGAGATGCCGAGAATGAAGAGATGTTGGAACTTGCTCATGCAGATAAAGCAAAGATGGTTATTATAACCGTTGTTGATATGGATGCTGCGCTATTCGTTACCGAATGGGTCAGGATTAGAAATAAGGATGCTATGATAATTGCTAGAGCGCATAGAAAATCATCTGCATTAGAATTATATAATGCTGGTGCTGATTGGGTGGTACTGCCGGAAATGGTTGGTAGTAATGAGACAGTTAAACAGGTTGATAGATTTCTTGAAATGCCAGAAGATAGGTTTGAAAACGAGAAAGTAAAACATATATCAGAACTTAAAAAGTTCATTGAATAAGAGAAAAAAAATTATGTTAAAGAATGTTGTAGTTAAGAAAAAGTAGGATTGAATAATTAGTTGGTTGATAGTATGTTTTGGAGATGATTGTATGAAAATAGTAAATGGGACTGCGAGGGAGATTCTGGATTCGCGTGGTAATCCAACTGTTGAGGTTGAGATTTTCTGTGATAATGGCCGGTTTGTAGGGCGTGCGCCGAGTGGTGCATCAACAGGTATCCATGAAGCTGTTGAGTTGAGAGATGGTGATGAGAACAGATATGGGGGTAAAGGAGTTATTAAGGCTGTCAAGAATGCAATGAAGATAATTGCTGAGCTTAGAGATAAAGAGTTTACTTCGCCGCGTGATATGGATTTGAAGATTATCGATATGGATGGAACCAGGGATAAATCTAATTTAGGTGCCAATGCGACTACTGCTGTATCAATGGCGATATGGAAAGCGTTCAGCGATGATAATCTGTATAGTTATGATCTCGGTTTGGGTCTGAGGAATGATGATTTCATGAAGAGAGTATTGCCTATACCTATGATGAACATCATCAATGGTGGTAAGCATGCAGGCAACGGGTTGGCAGTTCAAGAGTTTATGATTGTTCCTTATGGTGCTGATAGTTTTAAGGAATCATTGAGGTTCGGTGCTGAGATTTATCATGAACTTGGTAAGATGATTAAGAATAAATATGGAAGGCAAGCGATTAATGTTGGTGATGAAGGAGGTTATGCGCCTAATCTATCAAGAACAGACGATGCTCTCAGTCTAATAGCCAACGCGGTTGATGAAATGGGTTATAGTGATAAGGTTAAGTTGGCGATAGATGTTGCTGCTTCGTCTTTTTACGATAAAAAAACAGAATTATATTCTATTGATGGGAGATTAATGAATAGGGATGAACTCATTGAATTCTATCTTGATTTGGCGGCTCAGTATCCATTAGTGAGCATTGAAGATCCTTTTGATGAGGATGATTTTGATGGATTTGCGATGTTATTATCGAGGATTAATGCAAAAGCAAAAGAGAAACATGTCCAAGTTGTTGGTGATGACTTAACAACAACTAATCCCGAAAGGGTCAGGAAGGCTATTGATAATAAATCAATGTCTGCGTTGTTACTTAAAGTAAATCAGATAGGTACTGTAACCGAAGCTTTAGAATCAGTGAAATTGTGTTATGATGCAGAAACTAATATAATCGTATCGCATAGGAGTGGTGAGACGATTGATACGTTTATTGCTGATCTGGCTGTTGCATTGAATTCAGGCTGGATAAAAACAGGTGCACCTGCTAGAGGCGAACGTGTTGCTAAGTATAATCGTTTAATGGAGATCGAAGCTCAGTTAGGTGATAATGCAATATTTGCAGATAAAGAGTAAAATGAAAAATTTCTGCCATATCAACTTGATAACTAACAAATATATAACTTAATTCCGTTAACAAATCCTTAACCAAAAACCAGAAAATGTTTTATCTTCTAAAATCCATGAAAAATTAAATGAATGCCCTCACCAAAATTCCAAAATTCCGAAAGTTTTAAATAATTATTGTATCAAAACTAATTAGTGATACTTATGAAGAAGAATATAGGACTATTTGTAATTGGGTTTGTTATTTTATCAGTTATCTTATCTGGATGTATAAATATAAGCTTTGACCAAACCATTGCACGAAATGGAAGTTCAGATTATAAAGTTAGTTATGATTTTTCATCTCTTATGTTGAAATCTAACCAAAATTATGAAAACCAAACTCAAAAGAATCCATGCGAAAATGTTGAGGAAGGGCAACAACCTTCTTATGCGTGCTCTTGGGATGAAAAAGGAATATTAAATCTAACAACACATTTTGCATCCCCAGATGAATCTAACAGTAGTTATACGTTCACAACTGAAGAGGGGTTATTAGAAAAAACATATAAAGTTTCCATTAATAAACTGGATATCCCTAGGGTATCTTCTTCATTGATTTCTTCCTGTTCTGTGCGCAAGTCCAATGAAAGTTATTTGGGTGTAAATAAATATACCTGTAAAGCAAAGTTAAAAAACAATACTGTTAATCTTGAGATAACATCAAAAGATGAAAATCCTTTTACAGTTACTATGGTAAAGTGCGGCAAAACCATCCAGCAGGTTAATAAAACTATATCTCCAGGAGCAACAGAAAAATTCACTGTTAAGTGTCCATCTAAAACCTCTACTCTTTCAATTTATTTGATATCAGATGAATGGGAAAGTAATCCTATATTAGGGATTGGTTATTCGTATGATATCATTGGGACCACAAATAATTCATATACTCTTAAAATAAAGAATAATCGGAATAAGCCATTGAATATAACTTATGCGCTTTGCATGGATAAAAATATTTATAATGTTGATGAAGGAATGGAAATAGCGCAAAATCCTAATATGAGTATATCACCCGGTCAGGAATCAACATTAACTGTTAACTGTATTAATAGAGAAGGAGAATTAATAAACATTTATGAAGAATATAGTACTCCAAAGATATACTTATCATCTACCGGTGAAAAATGGGATATGAAATTACATCCAGAACCGATTAGCTTGCAGGTAAGAGTTTATAGCAGCAGGATAGGTGATACAAGCGGTGCTGGTTCTGGTTTAAATGAAAGTATCGAACTTGGTACAAGTAAAGGAAAAGTTACAGCATCAGGTCTAAAAATGATAAATGTTGATATGCAATATACCTTACATATGCCTGGAGACATTGTAAACGCGACACCTTCTCAGGGACTAAAATCAATAAAGGGTAATACTGTTACATATGACATTCTAGAGGTCCTTGATAGTGGCGAGAAGATTACAGTTAAATCACGCGAAATATCAGTTAGTAGGTTAATTATATTAGTAGGAATTTTTGTATTAATAACAGTAATGGTTATTTTATTAATAGGTAAAAAATCAAAGGATAGAAAATAATTAGTGAATGGTGGAAGCAAGATTATAATTTGCTTTCTTATGAGAGTTATTCTATAGAGAGTTATTTTGGATATTATTTGCTTTATTTGGCTTTGCTCTGAATGATAAACAAAGGTGTTGCCATATGTCTGTTAAGATTGATAAGGATAAATGTATTTTCTGTGGCGCATGTGTAGGCGTTTGTCCGGTTATGGCTTTGCGGTTGAATAATGATAGGATTGAATGGGATGCTGATAAATGTATATATTGTGGTAACTGCGAGAAGATATGCCCGGCTAATGCGATTAAGGTTGAAAAGAAATGATAAAGTTCAGGTGATATGATGATGACTGATTATGATGTGATTGTTGTCGGTGCTGGTCCTGCTGGATCGATTGCTGCACGTGAAGCAGCTAAGAAGGGTGCTAAGACATTATTGATAGAGAGGAAGAAAGAGATAGGCGCACCTGTAAGGTGCGGAGAAGGGATAGGCGTGGAGCATATCAAAGGTATGGATATTGAATTAACTAAGAATGATTATGCATCAGTAATCAATGGTGCCAGATTGGTTTCGCCTGACCTGAAAAATAATATTACTGTGAGAACAGAACAGAGTAAGGGTTATGTTCTCGATAGGAAATCATTCGATAAACATCTAGCGATGGAAGCGGGTCGCGCAGGTGCAGATGTTATGGTTAAGACAGAGGTAATCGATGTCATCAAGGATAAAGATAACAAGGTAAAAGGTGTTAAGGTAGTGTCGGGAATACTAGAGGCATCTTCTGATCATACTAATAATGATGTTTATGATATTACTTGCAATGTATTGATCGCTGCTGATGGAGCAGAATCGCGTGTGGCACGTATGGCTGGTGTAGGTATTAATACTATTAGACCGCTTAGTGAATATGATAGTGGTTATGAATATGAGATGGTTAACGTTGATTGCGATGATTTAATCGAACTTTATTTCTCAAATGAGTATGCTCCTCGTGGATATTTATGGATATTCCCAAAAGGTAAGGATAGTGCGAATGTAGGAGTTGGAATTGGAGGGGATAAAAGCGATAACGGTATCTTTGCCAAAAAATACTTGGATGAGTGGATAAAAGGTCCTATGCATGAACGGTTTAAACATGCACAACCTGTTGCTATCAAAGGCGGTCTGATACCAGTGGGTTCATCATTGGATCGATTGGTTGCTGATGGGTTTATGGTCATAGGGACAGCGGCTCATCAAGTAGATCCTATTCATGGTGGTGGTATTGGGCTTGCAATGAAATCAGGACTTATGGCGGGAGCAGTGGCAGGTGATGCAATCAATAATAATGATTATTCAGAATCATTCTTGAAAAGGTTTGAAAATATGTGGAATGAGAAGTTAGGACCTAAACTCAAGAAGCGGTTGTTGTTGAGGAAGGCTGTGGAACAGTTAAACGATAATGATTTTAATTCTATTTTTAATACACTTGATGATAACGATATCAATCTTTTACTCGAAGGAAAGTATAAGGGCGTTGCACTTAAAGTATTAAAGAACAGACCACAATTATTAAAATCATTAAAAGCCTTGATTGTATAAATGGAGATAAAAGCAGAAGGAAGGAAAAAAGGGAGAAAATTATTAAAAGATAAAATTATTAAAAATGAATGATAATTAAATAATTATATTAATGGTGGTGTTATTAAATAATCAAAGCTGTTAAATCATCAAAGCAGAACAGAAAGAAAAATATGAAAAGTGAAAGTGTAGATGTTGAACAATTTAGTGGGATTATCATGGCGATGATAATAATAAGTTTATTACTATTGCATTTTAAACAGTATTTGATATCTGCGTTAATCTTGGGGCTGGCAGGAGTATTGACCATTCCGCTTGGTTTTATATTATTATACGAAACATATAAGATTATTACCCAAGCAGAAAAGCAAGGGAAGAAAAAGAAAGGTTGAATGAAGGATATTTATTTGTAAGGTGTTTTTATGGCAGAATTAGAAACTTATCGATTGAGCCCGAAAGTGAAACTATTATGGTTTGCACCGTACATTAGTGGTATAGTTATATTATGGCTTATATTATCAGCAGTTTATCTAACAGTATTGAGTGATAAATCAGTGTTATGGTTGAAACCAGAATTACCTAAATATCTCGGTGTCATTTCATTGTTATTAGTGATATTAATCATTGTCGGGCTGCCAGGTTATCTTTGGGTTAATGCATATTATAAATCTTTTACATACACGTTGACAGATACTGAGATAGTAATCAAGAATGGAATATTTAAGATAAATAGGATTACAATACCTTATGATTCTATAGAAAATACAGCAGTGAAGAGGGATTTTGTAGCTCAATTATTAGGGATAGGTACGGTTGTTATTGATACTGCTGGCGGTGATGAAAAGGAAGGAATAATTCCTGGCGTAACTGATCCTGATCAGGTGGTGGAGGATATCATTGCTCATATTAAAGAAGTTAGAGGGAGCGGTGAGATGCGCCAGAGAGAGACGATGAATGAATTATTAAGAGATATAAAGAATGAATTAGTGGATATTAAAAAATTAGTGTCAGAGAATATTGAGAGATTGAGTAAGAAGAAAAGGAGAAAGAAGAAAGATGAGAGTTTTGAAGATATAATGAAAAAAACATTATCTAAGAGAAAGGATTAAAAGGTTTATGTGTGATAATCGCGTGAATAAAAGGGCAAGAGCAAAAAGAAAAGGATGGATCATTTCAAGCTCAGAAAGAGTAGAAAAAAATAAAATTAGGCAATGA
Source organism: Microcaldota archaeon (assembly GCA_021163645.1). Taxonomy (GTDB): domain Archaea; phylum Micrarchaeota; class Micrarchaeia; order Anstonellales; family JAGGTN01; genus JAGGTN01. The sequence goes on from JAGGTN010000005.1 coordinate 16,670, forward strand.
GCAAAGAAAAAAGATGAATAGAAAGGATATTTGTTAGGAGGTGAATATATGGTTCAATTAACAAAGTATGAATATGCAAGAATAATCAGTGCTCGTGCACTCCAATTGGAAATGGGCGCGCCTCCATTGATACACGTTACTGTTGATGATGATGTAATAAAAATAGCGATGAAGGAATTTGATAAGGGTATAATCCCTCTCGCTGTTGTAAGACAATAAAGTGCGATTTGTATTTTTATTTATCCTGTTTTTTCTCAAGTAGATGATTTTTCAGCTTGTTAACTACTATTCCTAAGACCCAGCTGATAGCGATAATAATCCCTCCAGCATAAACAAGACCTTTTCTGATACCTGCAGGAGATATCCCTGTTCTCAAACTACCCAGACTCCCTGCCCACAGACCCACCAAGCCTATTGAGAGTCCTCCAATTATTATTTTGTTTAAACTACGTATCGTACTAATCCTATCTCTTATTTTAATATTTTTCATTCTTTTTTCAGTTGTCAAGTTCACTATTCGTGAAATTCTATTTTGATGAATATCTTGTATATTCAATTTCTCTTTTTGTGTTTGTTCATCCATGTTATATGATTGTCCGTCTAAATGCATCTTAAAGAAAGAACAATTATCTGAATGTTTTGGTGGCTTATGATCTATATTTTTTTCTTCATCAATATAACCTAATTTTGACATGAAACCACCTTTAACAAATCATTCTATTTTAATCAATTCCATACTCATGTTCAGTTTTGAATAATTGCTCAGATAAACAATTCCATTGTCTTTATCTACTTCCAGATAACCTATAAGATTGTTGTTTGGATTAAAACTAAAATTTAAGTTGGTATTATCTCCAGAACTATCTCCAGAATATTGCATATAGACATTAACCGTATATGTATGATAATCCTTATATTGATTTTCACCAGTTTGTATGAATATATATGTTGTTTTAAGATCGTGAATGTTCATCTCTTTTGGCATAAGATTGATCTTACCTGGTTCGGTTTCTGAATGAATAGTAATCCTTTTATACCATTTCCAACCCCTGTGCACAGGTAGGACTAACATGGAATTCATCAAATCATTTAAAGAGGTACAACCCTCTTCCTTCTCACCATATTTATCAGTGCAGACATTGAGCGCTAATATACTTGTATTACCCTTATAATTAATCTTATATTCATAAATTCCAGAGGGTGGAGTTTCATTCAAATCAAAAATGAGTGGTGCAGCATCGATGTTGGTATTTAATTTAGGAAAAGCGAATAATTGCATTGATATGAAAATACCTGATATGTATAATCCGAATATTAATATAATAATTTTAAATATTGCGCTCATCTTATTATTTCTTTTTTTCTCTATTCTTTCTTTTTTCTTCATTTTATCATCTCATAAATATGTATTTAATTCATCAGCCATATCAATGTTTTCCCAAGCAGTACCTTTTCTCCCCATATGGCCAAAAACCGCCAGTCTTGAATAAATAGGTTTGCGAAGGTTAAGTATCTCTATCATACCTGATGGGGTTGTATCGAATATTTCATTTATTATTTTATACAGTTTGTCTTCTGGGATGTATGATGTCTTATTAGTAGACACATACATGGAAACAGGATTTACTCTGCCTATTGCATATGCGAGTTGAATCTCAATCTCATCAGCCAATCCAGCAGCGACGATATTTTTTGCTATATAACGAGTCATATACGTAGCACTTCTATCAACCTTTGTTGCATCCTTGCCAGATAAACTCCCACCTCCGTTCCTAGCCCAACCACCATAAGTATCAACTGTTGTCTTTTTACCCGTGACACCGCTGTCTGCTCTTGGTCCGCCAATGACAAACCTTCCTGTGCCATTTATCACCCATTTAGTTCTATCGTCAACGAGATGGCCTAATAATTTACTTATATGATATTTCACATCATCCCTAAGATGTTTAAGTTTAATATCCGGTTCGTGTTGGACAGCAATAACAATCGATGTAATTTTTACTGGATTATTTGCATCATCGTATAATACAGTGACCTGTGTCTTGCCATCAGGTCTAAGATAAGATAGTTTTTTGTTTAATCGCAATCTGACGAGTTCTCTACCTATCCCATGAGCCAATTCGATAGGTAGAGGCATGAGAACCTGTGTCTGCTTACACGCATATCCAAACATAATCCCCTGATCGCCAGCACCTATCTTACGACTTTTAATACCTACTCCCCGTTTGATATCTGGTGATTGTTCTATTATATTTGTCCTAACCTTACAGGTCTTATAATCCATTCCTAACTCTTCTGATGTATAACCGATTTTTCTTATTGTATTACGTGCTATCTTTTCATAATCAACCACTGCGTTTGTATCCACCTCGCCATATATGAAACACTCGCCATGTGTGATTGCAGTATCAATAGCTACATGGGCATATTTATCTTTTCTTAATATAGAATCCAGGATAGCATCTGATATTTGATCTGCTAATTTGTCTGGATGACCGGGTAATACAGATTCAGAAGTAAATTCAAACATGATATCAATACATCACATAGGTATAAAAACCTTTTTTTTGTTTATATTCATATGCGTATTAATATGAAAAGTCTGTTATTATCCAATCTAAGTGTTCCCTCTCCCACATCATCGCTTATTCTTGCTCATGCAAATGGTCAAGTAAGTAACCGAGTAAGGAGTTTGTTTAGGGTAGGACGAGTAAAGGGACAAGTGTCTACTGAGTATATTCTTCTTTTATCTATAGTACTGATATTGGGGTTAGTAGTTGTGTCATTGGTTCTGGATGTTCCAAATACGCTGAGGGTTATGACATCAAGGGGTTCAAATGAATTCTGGTTAAATTCTGATATCTCAATTAAAGCACATACCTATTATTCTGATGGTAGATTGGTGATGATAATCAAGAATTCAAAAACTTATGAGATAACGATTGTAAAAGCTATCATAAATGATCATACATATACACTCAACCAGAAATTAGTTCCTGGCGAACAAAGAACAGTAACCTTATTGACAGATGCGTGTAACACAGGTACTAATTATATCCTTAATATAAAATTCTATTTTTACGATGATGATGACAGGTCAAGAGGATTGTTATCGTTTGGGCCTGATATCCCATTAACCGGAATATGCGAAGAAATAAGTGAGGAATGAATTTTTTATTATGCAGGCGTTTATAACATTCAGATATTCGACTCATATGATGAATGGATCCGCGGGTTTATGTACGAGTTGGCGGTTTGGCTTTGATTGGATTGGTTGGTTTGGTTTGTTTGATTTGGTTGGTTTTGATTTGGGTGGATTTTGGTTTGGATGATTGGTTTGCTCGGAATCAAAAGAAGAGAATAAAAATTCACAACGTTTACTTTGTTACGCAATATTACACTAATCTTATTCTTACTGTAGTTGAATTAAGCGATGCAATTTCAATATTATATTTACCCGGAGCGTATAATGCTCCTATATCATTAACAACATTATAATTGGTTATGAAAACTAAATCCTGAAACCCTGAACCAGTGAATATCCTTGCATATATCTCACTCTTATTTGCTCCAGTTCCTCCAATTCCGTGACCTGACGTAGAATTAAGGAATAACATATAATCAGGAATGATAACCTCTAATTTAATCGATGAACCTGAACCTGCAATGCCAACTGAATTGATTGAATGCCCTATACGATTGACAGTAAGCTCTGCTTGTGCCGTTGATTGTGTCTCTGCTTGTTCGCCTTTTAAACTAAGTGCGTACATAATGGTAGGTATCATCAAAGCTAGCATAACTCCAATTATTATGACCAACTCAAGACCCACTTGACCCTTTACCATATTATTCATATTTTATTTTGAGAGAGTTAATATTTAAATCCTTTCCTATGGTATATTAAGAGAAATGAAATAGGTAGGTTTGTAGATAGTATAAGGTGAGAGTTATGAAAACGATAAACAATGTAGGTAAAAAGGGTAAGGTTTCAGAAACTCATGGAGATGCGTTGAAGAAGATAAGCAGTGCGATCTCTGAATCAAGAACTGTTATGACTGTTGCTGGGGTATTGTTAGGTTTTCTATTAAGCGTTTCTGTGCGTGGTGGGCAGTATGATTCAACAGAGATGATGTTATTACTTTCGTCATTAATTCTCAGTACCTTAACTATTGGTTTATTCTCATTGCCAGTTATTTATCATCATCTAGAATTTCCATATAAAGATCCAAGAAAATTCCTTAATAGGTATCATTGGTTTATGATGGTAGGTTTTATACCATTCCTATTGACAATATTTTTAGCATCAACATTTGCTATTTATCAATTTATTGGCAATTATGCTTTTCTAGCATCATTATTTGTGTATGTAATAATCTGGTTAGTATATGTGCTGAGAAAATTCAGATGATTTTCTAATGTTTGACAAATTATTGATATTAAAATAAAGATAGATAAAAGGGTGAGTATATGAGTATGGAAACAGATAGATTGAATTTGGAAAGAATGAAAATGGGTGCATCTGTGAAACCGCGGGAATTAGAAGTTACTGACGCTTCTTTTCAGAAGGATGTTATTGATAAATCTAAGGAGTTACCAGTGGTCGTTGATTTCTGGGCACCTTGGTGTATGCCATGTTTAATCATAGGTCCTATCCTTGAAAAACTCGTTGAAGAATATGATGGTAAATTCTTATTAGCAAAGGTTAATGTTGATGAGAACCGCCAGATAGCCTTGCGATTCAATGTGAGAAGCATACCAAGCGTTAAGATGTTCAAAGACGGCAAACTTGTGGATGAATTCCTTGGTGCTATGCCAGAGATGATGGTTAAACAATGGTTGGATAAGAATCTATAAGTGACATTAATGGTATAATATAATAAGTAGGATAAGGAAAAATAGTCTATGCTCATGAAAATCAATTGACAAATACTCTTTTAGGTTTTATTATGAGCCCTTTCTTCATTTCAAGTATTTCTCTACCTGAAACAGTAAGTTCTCCTACCATGATAAGTTCATTGTTTATCGTATAAATACCAACAATATCACCTGCCTCTAATCCTATTAGTGTATTATGATTAATATTCATAATCTCATCATCTCTCAGATGGATCCCTGGTGCGAATAAGGGTGAACCATGGGTTAATGAATGGATTACATTTTCGTTGACGTATACTTTAGGAATACTCAACATAGTATCAATCGGTTTGATGATTTGCCTGATATATTTTTCTTCGCCTTTCTCCTTCCAGATGATATATGCATCTTGAACCTCTTGAAGATTATGAGCCATATCCTCTGTTATATGACCCACGCGTATCCTCCTGAGTTCTATGAGCCTAGCAGGAATGTTAAATCGTTCTGCAATATCGCGCACGAGAGCTCTGATGTACGTCCCTGCTTCGCAGCTCACATCGAATAATACGTCTTTCTTGTTATCGTTGATTTCTAAAAGGTCGAATTTATATACATGTCTTTTTCGTAACCGCCTTTTAACCGCGGATTTTCTAGGTGGCATCTGTTCTATTAATCCTGTGAATGCTGAGAAAAATTCTTTGACTTCATTTTCATCTATCTCTCTCCCAAATCTCATCACACCAACATATTCCTTTTCTTTCTCTGTTAAATATGGTAGAAGAATTGTTGATTTATTTAATCCCACTGGCAATACACCAGTAACAAGAGGGTCAAGGGTGCCAGCATGACCTGTTTTATTACAGTGGAGTATCTTCTTGACCCAAGTTGTAACCTCATGGGAAGTAGGACCTGGCGGTTTATCAACTATGATGATACCTTTTGACATGAGCTCATCAATCGTTCTATTTTCAGGCTTTTTTCTGTTTTCTGTGCTCTTATCACTAATCTCTTCTTTATGATCATACATAAGAGATAAATGGGAAGGAAAATTTAATAACCATTCTGTTGATAAATACCTTAATGTGTAAATATATATTCGGTCAGTATATTTATTAATATCTCATTATTCATTTTATTATAACGATATATTTTTAAATGCTTAAAAACATAAATTATAACCAATAAAGAGAATAAATTGTAAATGTCTCTGGGGTGTATGGATGGTACGTTTTAACCAAGTTGAAGAAGACAAAAAAGATGAGGCAAAAAATAACGAATTAAGAGAACAAGCAGAAAAGATAAATGAAATTGTAGATATGAAGCTTAAAATTTATTCCAAGGAAATTAAATTAAGAAAAGAAATGCCAGGAATCCCTGTCATCACCAATTTGATAAGAGAGAGGTATGGTATTGGGAAGAGTACTGATGAACTTATTAAGTATGCAGATTTATGGGTTAATTTTCAGTTCTACCCAGTAAAGGAAATAAGTGGACATGTATTGATTTATGGACCTCCTGGAACAGGTAAAAGCTTCTTTGTTGGTGTGGTGGCAGAAAAGACAGGTGCATATCTCATAAAGGCATCTGCAATTGAAATGGCAAATCCAGTTAATTTTGAACTGCTTTACCAACAGGCAAAAACCGTAAGAAAATTATCAATTAAAAAATGGATTGAACGATATGGCGGGTTAGAAAATGCAATTGAATTTATAGCAAATAAATTAATTGAGGATGCAAAACAGGAAGGGGTTACATTATCCAATGGGAAGGTATTGAATTTCCTGAATGAGCACATACAAAAAATGTCTGATATCATAACATTATGCTCTCCAGATGATGAAAATGACGTGGGCGTTGCTATTAAATTAAAAGATGAATTTAATAAAAGATTTAATTGTTCTTCTGGAGAGATATTTGAAACTCTTGTTAGGTATTTCCCGGGAATCCCTGTTATAATATATATTGATGAGATTGATAGCGTAGGTAATAGAACTCTAAATGCAAATCCAGTGCTTAATTCGATATTCTCAGCTATTGATGGTGGGTCATCCAGAAGGATAAACTCAGGGATATCCTTTGTGGGTACAACTAATTCCTTAGAAACACTTGATAGAGCTCTTACTAGAAAGGGGAGAATGGATTTACTATACTTACCATACCCAGACATGTCACAGAGGCAAACTATTTCAGAAGTAATGATAAACAGGTTTGGCGATGCATTATTCAAATTTAAGAAAGATGATATAATTAAAGTGTTCTTAAAAATTCCCCTGCTTACTGGTGCTGATATATTTGGGGTAATAAATGATGTTGTTAAAGATATGAGGTCTAGGATTAAAGCTGTGGAAAGGATTATTGTTAGCAAAGATGATGTTATTAGAAGGCTTGAGAAGAAAAAGGGGAGAGATATCTTTTCTTATGAGAATGCAATTGATATAAAAGGGTTTGAGGGAATAATGAACCTAATAAAAGGAAAGACTGTTAAGAAACCCCCCATATATATACTGAATGAATTGGTGGAAAAGCTTAATGTTGAACAAGAAAAGGTTGATCAAATAGATCAAATAGGTAAGGGTTATTTAGATTATAACAATCTTAATTCATTACATAATGTTTGTAAACTATTAGCTTTGAGTTATAACATGGGTAAAGGAGTAGCTGTTAGAGTAGATTCAGATGAATTATCAGAGATGTTAGCCTATGAGTTCCAGTATAGATTGTTGTCAATAGGTAAACCAGTATTAATTATTAATGTATATGCTGACAGGTTACTGCATGGTATCGTGGGTACCACAAGAAGAAAAGTAGATGATTTATTTGCTAAACTTAGAACTATGAAGGAGAGTGTGATATTGTTTAAAAATATAGATGCACTTCAGACCGGATCATTTGTAGGTGAATGGGAGAATGCATTCGTTAAAGGTATAAAAGGTTTGACATTAGAGGGAGCGGTTATCATAGGTCAAGGGGGGATTGGATATTTTGATAATGCCTTTGATAATCAAGTATTTGACGCTGTATTTAACTATCCTTTAGAAACTAAGATTATATATGATATACTTACAAATAAGCCAAATGATGAAATAATAAAAGAATTAATGGAAATGGATGAATATAAATATGAAGGATATACTCTGTTTGATGATATTGTTAATGCTGTTGAATCTGATGTCTCTACGTTATCCTTAATCGAGCATAGAGATTTATCAGAAAATATAAAATTATTAACGCAAAGACATAGACGTATGATCAACAAAACAGTTGAAAAGAGAATTGCTGAAAAGAATGGAAAAATAAAACCATAATCTTCTGATACGGATCTTTTTTGAGGGTGGGAGAATGAATGATACGATAATAAAACAAAATGAAAACCAAAAAGAGAAACAAAACGAAACAGAAGTTAAAAAACATGCAGAACGATTGAGAGAATTGAATAAATTGCTCTTAAGTGATGACGAAAAGCCTGATATGATTTCTGTTGATATCATGTACAAGGGAGAGACGCGTGAAATAAAGGTGCCAAGAGAGGCAATCCAGTTAGTAATAGATAAAGGAGAAATTCCAAATCCTGTGGAGGCCATGAATGCGATTACAACATTAGAGAAAGCAAAAAGAATGATTGAAGATAAATGGGCAGATGTTGACGAATTTGATCCATTAGAGGTAACAGCATACAGAATATTTGATGATGCTGAAAATGTTCACATGCTTAATATTATTTATGCTCAGGATAATGAAACCAGAGAAATTTCTATAAGAGATAATTTTATTCAAGAGTTTAATCTTAAAGAGGTAGATCCAATACTAAGGAGGTTGGTTGCTAAGATGGTCAATAAACATCCTGATGAAATACAGAGCAATAGAATGGATTCAGTATATCATGAAACTGGTATGAGGATAATTAATTTGGCTGGATTGGGCATTGGGAGTGATAATTATAAAGGTGATGTAATTAGATTGACTCGTGATTCTAAGGGGTCTCATATAGAATGGAGATATGAAAGAACAAACATTAATACTGAAGTAATTTCAATATCAACAAAGCATGGATTTAAATTGATTGAAAATTATGGAAGAATTCATGATATATTTGTTGAAGCAATTTCTCATGTGCCAAAAGCGACTATCAAAAAGTATGGCCAGAAGGTCGTTGAAAAATCATTAGCCACTTACGTAAACGCAGAATACTTAGGATATTTTGGTAAGAAGTTAGAGATGGGTGATTAAGATGCCTATAAACAAAACCATAATGAATCTTGAAGATGAAGATGTTAGACTTGCGATAATAAGTGAGTTGAAAAGGAAAAGAGTTGAAAGATTAACCCCATTGATTGATATTTATTCTAAAAATACAAAATTGAGAGAAATAGTGAATCTCATACAAAATAATTATCCAAATAGATACGAAGAACGTTTATGTTTTTATCCTGGTTATAAGGAAATATCTGGATTATTTGATGTGATTATGTTTGATATATTCAGAGATAATATTAGAGATTTTGATGCAGAATTTAAGGAGGTAATTTTTAAGGCTATCATAGGAAATAGGAAAATAAACGGAACATTGAACATTGGTGGGTTGCTCAAAGGACTTAACGGTAAAGAACTGTCTACAGGGTTTAGGATAGATTATGTTGAGAGTGATACTAATTTTTATGTCATTCATACTACATTTGATCCTTTGCAATCTAACAACGGAACATTGAAAGTATCTTTTAAACTTAAAGATAATGATGCAGAGCTAATCCAACCAAAAACTGTGATGTCTTCGTTGTTTGAATGGGCTATAATAACATTTGCTAGATTAGCTGGATTTAGAACACTCAGTTTTAACTATAGGCCAATCGATGAAAAGCGAGAGCACTTTCTTGAAAAAGATAGTTATTTTGATGTGAGAAAAGAGAATGATAAGATAAAAGTAAGCAATATTAAGTTTATAAGAACCAACGCAGGTTATATTGTAGATCCCTATATTTTCATGAGCGACGATGGGGTTTATTTTAATGATGATTTATTGGTGCCAAAGAATAGCGATAGACATGATAAGTCAATTATCGAACTTATGAATATTGTAAATATTGTTTGGTGATTTTAATGGACGGAATTAAAAAAAGAGTCATATTTGAGATTAATAATTCGTGTAATCTTAGATGTATGTTCTGCCCTGTTAATAAATTTCATAGTTATTTGCCTATGTCTGAACTTAAACAACGTATCAACCATTATGGTAAGAGGTTTGAATATTTAGGTATCAGTGGAGGAGAACCATTGTTACATCCTGAAATAGATCAAATTATTGATTTATTTTCTAACATTGCAGATGTAGTTGTATTATCTACCAATGGTACTATCAAACCGAGTTTTAGTTATACGCCAAATTTAGGTACGCAGATTAATCTACCATCTATTGATCCTCATGTTTATTCGGTTATTACAAATAGCGATGCAGTCATGTTGGAAAATGTTGAAGAGAATTTGAATCGGTTTAAAGAGAGGAGTGGATTGGGAGTATATATTAAGGTTGTTCTATGCGATGCAAACAGTGAAGATAAATACATAAAACAGATTATTGATTTTTCCATTAATAATGACGTTAAGGTCCAGTTTTATCCAGTGGTAATAACAACTAATACAATCAATCTTAGGGATAAATTAATGACCAAAAAGGTATTATATGCAATAGATTATCTTATTCCCAAAATAATATTTACTGAAAATCTTTCCAATGTGTCGTTAGTTTCACGCGATAAAATGAAAGGATTAATTTATAGTCACTATGAATATTATATACGGTTTGATAATAAAAGATTTCAAAGTTTGTTCCACGCATACTGTGATGTGTGATACATGGCAAATATGACAAAATCCAAACATAGGAATAATAAAATCAATAGAAAGAGAATCATGCCACC
>JAGGTN010000003.1 GCA_021163645.1 Microcaldota archaeon
CAGGAGATATGAACTATATGTAAAACACCTTTAAATTTTGTTTCTTTAGCAAACTCTATTTGGTCTTTTACTGCTTCTATCTCTGATTCTTTTGGTCTCGCATAGGAATGGGTAATTGGATTCAGAGAATTCCAAAGCCCTGGTTTTAAATATAATTCCTTTTCACAATGGACAGCTAGTACGCCTTTGTATCCCAAGTTAGAAAGAATTTCGTATATCCTTTTCTGCTTTTCCACATCAACAACTGCTAAATCACCAATAGACTTCCCAGCATATAATTTAATGCCAACTATCTCTTTGTATTTATCATAACACCTTACGGCTTCTTCTAATTGTTTTTCATTGATTGTCGCACCAATATATAAGAAATAATCTCCTTTTCGACTTTTAGGAACAAAATTTAATCTTTCTTGAACATCTTTTTCAGACAGAATTGGTGGGTTTGTGTTTGGCATATCAAATATCTTTTCTACGCCTTGCTTTTGAGCAACTTCAAAGACATGTTTTATGGTTTCCTTGTATGCCTGTTTACCATCTCTACAATGAACATGGGGGTCGATCATAATAAAGAGTTGTGTAAGATAACTTATTAAACCTTCTTTTTCAGAGCGACGCCGAGCGATTACGTATAACTTAAGTGAATTTGTAAAGTCCGAACATAAGCGAGGATTGGGGTGAGCGAAGCGAACCGCAAACCTGTTTTATACGTGGGAGGGCCCAAAATTACTTTTCATAAAGAATAGCGTTGTAATAGGCATAAGCGTCATCATAACTGTCTGTAGAGAATGCATAGCTTCTTTGCGAAATACCACAAATCGAAGGATCTATTTTAAGTTCAGATATAATTTCATCATTGAACTTGATTTCCACATAGTTGTCCTGACCGCTTACGCAATCAAAAGTAATTTCTTTGTTTAAATTAAATGATACGTCAAACCTGTTAAGATCAGTCAATTGTTTGAAAGTCACAGAATCTTTATCTATATCATTCTCATCAAATAATAAGGTTTTATTGTTCATCCATACAGATAAAAAGTTGTCATTTTCCTGAGGAGCAGGAGTAAGAATTTGCTCTTTAACACCCGTGCAACCCATAAGCAGGATTGCAGATAAGATACCTAATACGATCAAATATTTCATATTACCGCTCGGACCTATCACAGCATTGACAAAATTTTTAGATGGCTTTACATCTATTAATCTTCTAACGACTTCTTGTCTTCTAATATCTTCTTTTTTGTCAATAAAGTATTTATCCATGTCTTTAATGGGATAAATATTAATTTAAATCTTTTGTCTATTGGGATAAATTTTTTAATCAGATTTTGTGGTTTGAGAATATCTATAACACATCGGCTCATACGAAGTTTGGCGAGGCGAAGTATAATCCAGCGATAGGAAAAATTATAAATCCTGTGTTAATTATTTAAGTATGAGAAAGGTTAGAACAAGTAAGAGTAAGAGAAATGATAGAGCAGGTAAAAGAGATATCAATAATAACATTGGCAATATATTTTTGTTAGGGATCGCCAGTTTCATAAACGATGTTTCTAGCGAGATGATTATGCCAATCCTTCCCATGTTTATCAAGGCATTAGGCGGCACAGGTCTGATAATAGGATTAATCGGTGGATTAAGGGATAGTATATCCAGTATGTTAAAGGTTTTTGCTGGTTACTGGTCAGATAGGATAGGTAAACGTAAAGTATTTGTTTATTCAGGTTATTTGACATCATGTATTTTTAAATTGTTCCTGGCATTTTCAAGTGTATGGCAACAAGTATTAGTTTTTACGAGTTTTGAGAGGGTTGGTAAAGGTATTCGGACGGCACCAAGAGATGCGATCATTGCAGATTCAATGCCAAGAAAAAGAGGTAAAGGGTTTGGTATCCATCGGGCGTTTGATACATTTGGAGCAGTCATAGGTTCTGTTATTGTGTTTTTATTGTTTTGGTTTTTTGGTCTTGATTTCAGAATGATTATTCTAATTGCAGCTGTGATAGGATTCTTTTCACTGGTTCCATTGCTATTTGTTAAAGAAAAGAAGAATAAACCAAAAAAGATATCTTTGATATTAAGCATGAAAATGTTACCAAAACCTGCTAAGAGATTTATCTTAATCTCTACGGTATTTGCACTGGCAAATTTTAGTTATATGTTTTTTATCATGATGGCGCAGGATTATTTCCTTGGTTGGTATTCTGTGGGCATTCCTATCCTCCTATATATTTTGTTTAACATCTTTTATGTGATCTTTGCTATTCCTTTTGGAATCCTTTCTGATAAGATCGGCCGAAAGAAAGTGCTTATCATGGGTTATTCCTTGTTCGCTTTGACATCATTTGGGTTTGCTTATTTTCATTCTTTGGTGTCATTCATTTTGTTGTTCGCGTTTTATGGTATTTGCAGTGCGATAATTAATAGCAACCAGCGTGCGTATATATCTGATTTATCATCAGATAAGTTGAGAGCAACGGCATTGGGAACATTTCATACTATGATTGGGTTGGCTGCTTTTCCAGCTAGTTTGATAGCAGGGATATTATGGCAGATTAACCCAAGTTTCACGTTCGTTTATGGTAGTATAATGAGTATCAGTTCTGTATTGTTATTTATTTTTTTTAGAATAGAATAAGTAGATATTTTGTTACTCATTTTGTTACTTATTAACAAAATTATTTACTCAGTATGTATTTTTCTTTTAATTTCTTTATGGTTCCAGAAGTTCCAATACATGTTAATCTTATTTTATTTGTCTTATTTGTTTTGTCAGTTCGTTCTGTAATCAAGGCAAGAGCGGCAATACCTTCCATGATATATCTTCTTGAAAACCGTACTATTCCATAACCGGTTTTTTCATCGTATTCCATGATACGATAACCCATTGGATAAACACCAACATCTCCATACAGCGATCTGAGCGAACCATAAATCAATCTATGAATCTCTTCATAGCTAAGATTATTCTCATGATTACTCTCATGATTAATTTTTGGAACCTGAACTTTGAAAAGTACGTATCTTTGTTTTAATCTCATCGTTGGTTTTAACATATCTCTCCTCCTTAAATGTAAATCTTATAATAATTCTATTTCGTATAATAGATCTTCAATGTTGTTGAACCCCTTTTTTGTCTGCTTTTCGTTTAGACCTATTAAGGATAGTATTGCTACTGATTCTTTTAATGAGCGAACATACATTTCATCGTCTGTCAGGTATGAGAAGATATAATTTGCTTTATACTTTATACATAATTTAAGAAGTAATGACATATTCAGCATCAACCGTTGTCTTTGTGAACCAGATTTTGCCTTTAATATATCTGTAAGGTTGAATAAGAGATAACTTTTTTTTTCTTTAATTCTATGTACCAACCCAGGATCAGGTTTATAACCTAATAACTGTATAATGCTATTTCTTTTACTATGGGAAACTGCGACACGCACTGAATCTGTCATGAATATGTTTAAGGGGGATTGTGGGATTAATCTAAATCCGTAAATTGTTTTCACCCTGCTTATCTTATTTCTATCCCAATCTATTATATTATAATATCTCATAATGATCAAAAACCTGCTAATTTTATCTTACTGGTTTTTTTGCTAATCTTCCTTTACTTCTCATACCTCTTGATTTTCTGCCTGCACTAGTAAGACCTCTGAAAGCTCTACCTTTTCTTTTAAGTTCTATTACTCCTTTCGCCTCTGGATCTATCATTATCACTTCAAAGAATTTATTCTTGCCATCTTCTCCAACCCAATATGAATTCAATACTTCCCATTGTGGAAATCTTCGCGATGCTTTTTGTTCTGCGATTACCTGGTATGAATGGCCCGGGGCTTTATACTTATAATTCTTACCGGGTTTACGACCTCCTCGTGGTTTCTTCCTTGCTCTTTTTCCTTTCTTTGTTCTTACCCTTACCACATAATAACCTTCTTTGGCTTTGTACCCAAGATTTCTCGCACTCGCTATATTAGTTGGCTTTTCTATTAATGATATAACCGGTTCCTTCCTCCATCTCTGTAATCTATTCTTGTATATCTCATCCCTGGTCTTATATTCACCAATAAAAGTGTTTCTAATATATCTGTATATTCCCATTTTTACACCTCATATCAGGCATCTCAACGGCCTGTTGAATCAGCCGGTTCAAGCTATATTCAGATAGTATGCTCACATCCCGGAATAATATTTATTGATTGGAATCATTTATAAATGTTCTGATCGGATTCGAAGGAATAGACGTATGGATTTGGAGGGTAGGTATATATTTTAAAACACAAAAATACACAATATTAGTATGACACAGAAAGCATCAATAACCCCTCAGCATAAAAGAGTGATAGAAAGGATACTTGATAAGGATGATGTAGTCATTGTACAAAAGGTTAATGGATATGATAAGTTTCATTTTGGAAAGAAAGATAGAACCCCAATCCTTAACATAGAGGCGTCTATTTATTTTGAATCCGAAGAGAAAAGAAAAGAGTTTAATGAAAAAGGAATTATTGTAAGGCACACACCTAAGAGACCATATCCAAACCATGGTTATGAACCCGGTTGTTACGATATAGTCGTATTCGGGAAAGATGAAAAGAAAGTGAATGAAGAATTCGAAAGGTTGGTGAAAAAATCCAATGAAACAAAAAAAAGGGTTAGAAAGATAGCGTTTGAAAATGTTGCTCCAATACTTGAACAGGTTGCAAAGGATAATGATTTTGTAGAAGCAATAATATTTAGGGGTTCTGTGTTCAACAAATACGCCTATGTGCAGATAGAACCAGAACATCCTGATATAGATGTGATTATACTGTTTGATGAGAAAAAAACACATGACCTTAACGATTTTATCAAAATATTATGCGACCAGCTCTATGAATTTCGCATCACCGCAAATGAATATGTAACAGAAAGGAGAGGCTATAACAACGTGCCTATCTATCGCTCAAAGAAAAGAGCAGATATTCAAATAGACTTTGACTTTATCCCTGTCTATACTATGATGAATGTATGGAGACCATTGATTGAAAAATCAGGAAGGAGAGATTACTATATCCAGACATTTTCGCAAGCCATAATTATATTTGATAGGAATGGGTATGGAGCAGAATTCATAAAAACTCTATTAGGAAAATGATTTCTTTTTTTGATGTTTGCATTGAAAACCTATAACCTTTGATTATTCATGTATGTGAATATCTGTATTTTAGAAATGTAAACTATTAATTAAATGCTTTGAGTATGTAATCGTTTGCTCTTGTTATTTTTTTATTATTTTCCCATCTTTTTTAACTCTAGACCTTTATCATTCTCTTACTTTTATTAATAGAGAATAAATCCTTTTTATCAATTCCTTTATCAATTAAAAATTGAGAATTCAAATGATTGTGCTATCTTAATACACAAACTACTTATAGGAGTTCTTATATTCATAGCGTCCTACAAGAACATCGGAGGAGGGGATTGTTAATACAGCTTGCCTTTCCAAAACATCATCGTTTCTAAAAATCTTAACATGCCTATCGCATTTGCAGTTTCTAATAAACCATTTCAAACTGTTTAAACTTGCAGTTGAATTTGTCTTGTGAATTACATACGGTTTGTCTTTAATCTTAACTAAAATACCCCAATGGGTATGATTGAAAGAGATTGGTGAATGATCAACATAGATAAAATCCCCTGTCTTTATATTGCTTAGGTTTCTTATATTAAACTTGATTCTCTTGTCCCATCCCAATTCATAGATATTACGCCATCCGTTCCATCCACTTTCTCTTACCTTATCTACTGATACCCCATATTTAGCTGCCCAGGCGATTTTGGTAAGAAAATCATAACAGTCATTAACCAGATATCTATACTTTCCAGTATTAATAGAATAAGCGTATACCTCTAATGCGAGTCTGCCAACTTCTTCACGTACTGGCAGATTAATCCTAACAGAAGGGATACAAACAGTAATAGGCTCTATGCCAGGGTATATTGGTTTAATATCTGAGTGCATCAAAGTGTCGGATAAAGGGTTAATACCATAAAACGTATCCTTACCAGCTCTTTCTCTCTCCACAATAGTATTCTCAGTTCTATGAGAAGCATCAGTTATAGTAGTCACACTAGAAACACCTAATGTTAATGCAGCCATGATAAAAGAACTTATAGCCAACGAAGCTGTTTTTTTCATCATGCTTATTTTATTCCTCTTCTTCATATTGCTATCACCATCTCTGAATCTTAACATATTATTATTTATTTTTTAAAATTTTTAATCCTTTGTCCCACATTACGATTTTTAGAGAAACAAAAGTATTAAAAACATCTACCTCCATTATATATAACAGGCGTGCATAGATGTATAGCATAAATCAGAAGATACAAAATAGAAATTCTACTTACAAAAGAGTCAGGATAAGTTATTCACCCTTTACTTTATCATTAGTATATTATTCTTATTTAACATCAGATAATAAATTTTTAATATCAAAAAATAAATTTGGAGGCGACCAAATTGGTAAAATTTAGATTTTTAAATAAAGAAGATGATGTATTAAATCTGATGAGAGAAAGGGATTATCAGGATTACTTGATACAATTATCAATAGCAAAGGGAATCTCTGGATTAGAAAAAGAGAAACAACGACTCCTAAACCTTCCTGAATCAAAAGATAGGAATGATAAACTGGTAAGGGTTTTGCATGCAATCGATCAGGAAAAAATCAAAGAAACGAAAAAGGGTAAAGAGCAGATAAAAGCATCTATTCAGGTATTATGCCCGATTATATCACATTGAGTAGAAAGAATTTCACAATAAAATATTGCAATACACAAATCTAATATACATGAGAGGAGATAAGGCGCCGGGAGAGGGATTGCCAGAGTAATGGTAAATATTAATTCGAGATTTACCATCATCTTTCGAACCCCCAAGGGCAAAGCCCACCAGATTTCTCTCATAGAACCAAACAGGATGTATTTTTTTTAACTCGAGTCTGGCGCATTACCTGACTACATCCCATATCCTGAATTCATGCATTTCAGATAACGGGTTTCTGCCATCCCGGCATAAACAAAAGACAATGAATTTAGGATCGTCCTTCTAATTCATCAATCCTTTTTAAAAGGTCTTTTTTCTTCGCTGAATTCTTTAATGCAATCTCAAGAACATCCTTTATTGTTCTAACAGGTATCACCTTAATCTTATTCTTAGCTTCCTTAGGGATATAAATATCTTCAACATTACTCTCAGGAACTATAACCTTTTTCAGCCCCGCTTCTACACAAGCCATTACCTTACCAGTCAAACCACCGACAGGCAACACATCACCCCTAACCGATAAAGAACCAGTCATACCAACTGTTTGATTAACAGGTATCCCTTCCATAGCAGATATAACACCAACAGCAACTGCAATCGATGCACTATCACCTTCAACGCCTTCATACGTTTGAAGGAATTGGATATGAACATCATGCTTAGATGGATCTTTACCTATCTTTTTGATTATCGCAAATACATTATCAACAGCTTCCTTTGCTATAGTTCCGAGTTTACCTGTTGCTATCACTTTACCTTCTGATTTTGATGATGCAGGAGTAACCTCAGCCGTTATAGGAAGTACTAAACCAGATGTATGATCACCCAATACAGCCAATCCATTAACAGTTCCTATCTTATATCCCTTTGTTGCAAAAACCTGATATTCCTTTCTAAGATTGATAACCTTCCTGCTCAATTGCTGTTCCAGCGTACTAGAAATCCCTTTTGCTATTAGCACATGCTCCCTATTAACATAATGAGCATTCTTTTCTTTTGCAATATCACCAGCCACTCTCACAAGCCCACCTAACTCTCTAAGATTAAGTGTGAATGAATTTTTACGCAGACTCTTCCTTCTTGCTTCATCAATAATTTCAAGCACAGCATCCTTGGTGAAATGAGGGATTTTGCCATCTCTCTTAACTTCCTGTGCAACAAACCTAGCCAACCTAACCGCATTTTCAGGTGTATCAGGCATATGATCCTTAACGTATATCTCATAACCAGAACCCCTGATACGAGAACGAAAAGCTGGATGTAATTTCTGAAGATCCATCATATTTCCTGCTGCTACTAATACAAAATCACAAGGAGCAGGTTTTGTTTTAACGAGGGCACCAGACGAATGCTCACTTTGTCCAGTAATAGAATATTTTTTCTCTTGCATCGCAGTTAACAGTTCCTGCTGAAAATTCCCTGCCAGTGACGCTACCTCATCTACAAATAAGACGCCCTTATTAGCTCTATGAATTGCACCAGCCTCTACCCTCAGATGCGCGGGTGTACCTAATCCACCACTCTGCAATGGATCATGTTTCACATCACCAAGTAAAGCACCTGCCTTTGCACCAGTCGCATCAATAAACGGAGCTGTTCTACGTCCAGTATTATCTACGAGGAGTTTGGGTACACCAGAAGTATTCATCGGCACAAAACGCGATGCCACAGTTGAAGCAAACGTCATTAAGAAATACAGAACCCCAAGACCCAAAACTGTCGCAAGAATGAACCATTTAAGATTGGAATCATAAGCATTGAACATATATGATGCGATGACAACAATCAAGCCTAAAAATATAATAAGCATCAATGGTGAAACATTGCGATGGCCTTTAAGTTGTGGAACTCGTGATTTTGACTTTTCAAAGTTAACGATTTTCCTACCCATTCCAATCATTGGATTGGGATTACTCGCAAAAACCGTGTTCAAATATTTATCCTTAGATATTTCATCAACAGTTGGGTATGTTTTCACTGTCTTGATTAATGGCGTGTTTTCATCTAATTTATTTGGATAGCATAATATATCTTCTAAATTCTCTGCTGGCATCAATTCTGCCATTGCCTGCGCAAGCATGGATTTCCCTGTCCCCGGTTCACCGATAAGAAGAGCATGCCTTCTCTGTTTTGCTGCTTTCTTTATGATATCAACGGCTACATCCTGACCTATGACTTGGTCTATCAGCCTATCAGGTACTTTGATCTCTTCAGTTGTCTTAAAATTGAGATATTTACTGGTATCATATTCAAACCTGCTTTTAATCCTCTTCTTTTCTTTCTTTCTTGTTCGTTCTTTTTGTTTTTGTTTTTTTCGTTTCGTTTTACTTTTTCGCTTCGCCACTCTCACCACATTTACCTTTTTCGCTTCCCCAACTCTAACCTTGCTCTTTCTATTATCCATTTTCCTTTTATCAGCAACCATGTATTCACCTTTAATTGTCAATTACTATCCAATAGGTGTTGGATAACCGTGAACCCTTCTTCTGTAATTTAAAACTATACTTCTCCTATAATAATTAATATAATATTATCTACTAACCAATCAAAACAAAGAACTCTATAAAACCCTATGGCTAATAATACATATTTATAAACAAAGGAGTATATAAATATTTTGGTATGATGAAATGAACAACCGCTGAGCCGAAATCATGGCAATGACGATGCTAACAGCAGCTGATTAAGATGTCATCATTTCTCATTGATACATTAGCCTTTTATCCTTTCTTTCTTTTTTCTACCTATATGACAGATTTATCTATTTTCATGATTCCAACATAAAACGTAACATTTATATATTCTTAACGAGCAATTATTATTGGTGATTAGATGCCGAAGAATAGCAAAACTAAGCAAAATGATCAAAACAAAAATAATCAAATCACTAACACAAAAATCAAACCAAATGAAAAGATAATTAAATTCTATGACATGGTGCTTGATGATAAGATGAATAATTGGGCGGGAATGGAAGCTTTATACCCCAAGAAAGCACCGATAAGACTACAGAAGGTTCTCGCATTAACAGTTGAAAGAGTATTAACTGCTTCACAAAAACCGAAAAAGAAGGAGATTGGAGAGAGCGCGAAGAATGAGATTAATGGATTGAAAATGAGTTATCACCTAATGGCCAATTATGTTCGTAAAGTTCCTGAATTAATGATTAATGAGCCAGAATTTTGTGATTCGTTACAGAATGATTGGGATTTTTTTGAAACATTATACAGTCAGATAAAGGTTACTGTATCAAATTTACAGGCAGCTAAGAATGAAGCAAATGAAAGAACAGCCAAAGCAGTTCAGATATATGAGGATGACCTTGAAAATATAAAAAAAGAATTCGAAACAGAAGAAAAGCGAATCAGTGCAAAGAAGAAAAACAGGTCTTTGGAAAAATTAATTGCAAGCATAGTATCCTTTGGAGAAGCAGGTTTGGGAATTCTAGCATCAGCATTATCAGATCTTCCTAAATCAATAACTGCTTTGATAAGTGCATTTACGTTGCCTGCTGGTGCTGCACTGAATTATGGTCTCCATCATTGGATAGATAAAATATTCGACAAAAAACTAGAACAATTAAAAGAAAATAAAGAAAAGGAGATTGAAGAGAGAAGAGATAAATTTGATAGTGAACGCTCGATAATCAACTCAAAGGAATATTCCATATACATAAGAGAACTTGCATTATTACAGATTAAATACATAGAAGCCGCTTCTAAACATGGTTATATAATCGATATTTACGAGGAAACACCTAAAGAATATGCTGATATGGTTAAGAATATCTTAGATGGACAAGAAGGACAGGATCAATGGGATCTGGTCAATGAGGTATTATTAAATGCTGAAGGAATGATTATTGCTTGGATGAGTTATGGACAAGATTGGGATAAAATAAAAGAAGACAAAATAGGAGATAGAGAAAAAGAAAAAGAAAAGGTAATTGCAGAGAAACTCGCTAAAAAAGCAATAAGTGGATGTTCATTAAGAATGGCTCATGATGCGATAATTACAGGACGCCTTTTCGCAGGACCTATATCTGAAAATTATAGTGACTTTCATAAAAAAATAAGCACCCAAAATACTACCTAAATTTACATGAATTCAAAATATTTAAGTATTGCAACCGCAAATTTGCGGTTTGCTACGTGTTAAATTTAGAATAGTGTTTTCTGGCTTATCCTTGAATCAACAGCCTTTTCCAATCTGCTGAGACCTTTTTCTATTCTATCCTTAGAAAAATCGTGTCTATCAGATAACATTTCAATTACCTTCTCCTTATCTGGTTTCCTGAATCTCAATTCAAACTGATCATTATAAGGTGGATTCTTAAAATATTCTATTATAACATCAATATTATACGGCAATCCCATACCATATTTATCCTCAACAAATCTCTGTAGTTTATCAAAATCATCATATTCTTTCACGAGTTTTAATCCTGTTTTAGGACCGATACCTTTAATACCTTGATTATAATCTGTTCCTACAAGCACGCCCAACCAAATGAGCTTCTCCCTTGTTATTCCTAACCTATCCAGATTTGGTTTCAACTTTATCATCTCTGGAAATACCATAACATAATCATTTTTTCTTGGCAATTTACGCCTACCCGATACAGAAAGATTACGTATAAGCACTAATGAACCAAATAACAGGGAATCAAAATCCTGTGAAACACTCGCATCTGCCTTACCTTTAGCAACCATCTGTGCTGCTTGGGCTTCGCCTTCAGTAACTGCCTGGACAATGGGAATCCCCAAATAGGTCAGCAATTGTTTTGATTCCTCAATTATCTCAGCATTGATAACAGCAGTCTGTTGAGCGTACATCTTCATTTTTTCAAATGAACCTTCATGTTTTGCCTCTTCGTATCTAACCCTTGCTCTCTCTTTACGCTCTGCCCTAACTTCAATAGTACTATGTTTAAAACATGGAGGTTCACCATCAAAGACATAAATAGGTTTCAAACCAGCTTCAAGAAAATGAATATTGCGATAGAAAAGACCAGTCAGATGTGATGTAACATTATCATGAGAATCCATCAATGGAGCTCCATCACGTTGCCTGATAGAAGTAAGAAATTGATAGATAATATTAAAGGCATCAACTGCAAGCTTCCTGCCTTTAAGCTGATCAATACCTATCTTCGTAGATTCAAAAAGCGGTTTAAGATTAACTCCCATTCATCACCATCCCATAAAATCTAATCATCAAAAACCAAAATAACTCAATCCAACCCAATCACCAATCCCTAACACACCAAAAC
>JAGGTN010000010.1 GCA_021163645.1 Microcaldota archaeon
ATGTTTTTGTAACGTTTGATTGTACATATAAATTAGTATCATCCGCGATTAACAAAGGCATGATGCCATGCATTTGATAGAATATTAAATGGTCATACAAGTATTTTGCTTGTGGCAGAATGCCAGGGTTATCATCGTATATCACAGGCCCCCTATAAGGCCCTGTGCTGGAGCAATCGCATTTTGTAATTCCTGTTGAGGAATCGTGTATTAATTTGCATCCAAAATCAGCAGGACAGTATCTATTGGTAGTGCCTAATTTTTGAACTGCTATGGTCAAATATGTAGCCGGTTCGCACCAGCCATATGATTTTAGTTCTGGCCTGGGCAGCCCGCTTACGTTCTGTTTGCAATCTCCCCAATCAGTTATATAATATCTTAGTGGGACGTATAATCCTGTTTGGTATGGGTACGGGCCGCTTGTTGAATCAAATGGTGAGTAAGGAACTTGGAACCAAATATCTGTGATAGACGTATCATGGTTTTCGGCTAAATTTTCAACACAATTCTTAAGAGCATTCCAGTTATCTTCAGTGTTATCACTTACCGCATCAAGCCATTGTTGATTACATCCTGATGTCACACCACCACCCGCCCATTCTTTTGTGTAATTCGCATTGCATCTTTTAATTATGGATAGATTATCTATCTCATCAGGATTTACATAAATATAATGGTAGATCCCAGAATAATTAAAAGGATTTTCATAACCAGGTGCAGGGACCTGATATATGATATCTTTAGGAGAATCAATTGTTATATTATATATTAATCCTGAATAGTTATAGGTAGTATAATTATGATTAACACATGGTCCTATTCCCCAGCAAACCGTATCCCTGCAATCAATGAATCCGTCACCATCGTTATCAATCCCATCTGTGCATGTTGTTGTATCATTTTCGCATCCGCCAGATGGTGGTGGAGGAGACGTTCCACCACAGACTCCATCATTACAACCAACGTGACAACATTCATCATCAGATGTACATGATTGCCCAGTATCTTTTCTACATTCATGTGTCATACCTGAAGGCCCTAATGAACAACATATTAATCCAGAACAACAACGATTCGTGAGCATATCACATGTTTCTCCAATGCTTCTGCAATGCGGTTCTTCTGCGAGTGATATTATACTTGCTCCTGCAAGTGATATTTTGTTATATTGATTATTTAATGGGCCTGATAGACCACTGTATCCAGGTGTGCAGATCCGATCGCCGCCACCACAACTGTCCTCCCCTGAGCAATAAGATGAATCTATTAATCCAAGATTACATGCTTCGCATGGGGTTGCTGTTGTGTGAGTTTGCGTCGTTATTACTCCTTCAACACCAGTAACAACAGGTCTTGACCAATCGGGCAAATTATATAACGGGCAAACCTCCCAATCCTGCAGGTTATCATGGATCCTGCAATAACAATTGATATCTGAATTATCTGTGTTATTAATACATCTATACGATACATGACCACCTTTGACATCCTTTGAGCAAGACCCAGACATACAATCCGCACCTGAATAGCATTCATAATCCAGTTTACCTGGCAGTTCATACCTATAACCTTCCCATAATTTATTGTCATAATAGTCATCATCTAATTCCTTTAATGTATTAACCGATGAGACATAACCGCCAAAGTTACCTAAGAAATTCTCATATTTGAACATATAACTCCCGTTGAGCATGAAAGGAGGTGAATATGTGGAATTGATACAATCAGCGATATGATTCTTCCACAACTTACCGCAGAATAATTCGCATGCTCTTCTTGCACTATTAGGCGTGCCGAAATAAGAAGTTGGGAAATCAGTTACATTTGTTGATGGCGGAGGTGATGGGCATTCCCATACCTCTTCCCCTGATGACGTTGAACTGTTTGTACAGTATAACTGTTGTATCCCGCCTAGCTCTTTTCTTGATGCATTACATTCAGATAATGATATACATGACCTATTAATTGTATTATCACCTACGACCAGATCAAATTTATTAGATCCTGGACATGAGTTATCAGGAACGCATCTAGGCCCAAGATAATCAGGGAATCTATCAACATTTCCATGTGGGTTGAGCCAGGTATACCTGTCGCTCATAGGCAGATAATATCTCGCCTCATCATAATCTTCAAATGATGTGCCAACACCAAACCTGAATCTGTCTACCCATTCATTACCATTAGACCTTTTTATTTCATCAGCAATTCTACTTATTAAAGGCAGGAATTTGCAAGATGTTTTAAACAACATTCTTGGTTGCATCATATTCATCGTATTATTAACCATACTTATTGTTGTACTGATATTACCCATGAAATATTCACAGTATGCCTGTGGTCCAGTTGTCCTGTAAATAGGCCTACCGCATACCAATCCGATACATTTATCCTTTTCGCAGGGATTGATCTTACCAGGCGTGCACAGAGGATATGTTTCTGTTTCATTCGTAGTTTCATTAATCACATGAATACATGTATTTGAAATATTAGTACATGTAACATCAACAGTGAATGCAGTACCGTTGGGATAATAGAACGTACCTGTTGTATTGCATTCCACATATGTAAAATTAAGCGTTGGTGGTGTATCATTGTTATATACATCTATTTCAACACAGTTATGCGGGTCGCTCCAATTAGGCGGGTTGATACATCCAAGATATTTAGGCTCATTACTTGTACATCCAGATAATGATAATAATACGATTAATGTAGCGATAGTGCTGAACAATATAATCACTCTCATACTTGTTTTGGTCCTTATTTCATGTGCTTTGGCTCTTGTTTTATGTGTTTTGGTTCTATGTATTCTATCAACTCCATCTATCTCATTTGTATCTATTGTTTTATTAATTTCATCATTGATTTCATGATCATTCATCAAACCACCTTCATGATAAATCTTGTCATTTCACCCATATCACCACCAAATATAGGTGCCATCATACCTATAAATACTATGGTAATTGCAAATGCAACGTAATGATAGAACTGTGTGCCGTATAAGATATTCGTATATATGTCAGATGCTTGTGCGAAATTAAAATTCGTTTTTTCAATGTTTGCATCATCGCGAATATAATTCGTTATCGCGGTTGCTCCGAAGAATCCTCCATAACATTCTTGTGTGTAATCGATATCAAAAACATCTTCCAAATCAGGTCTTTCAACATAACCCGGGTCAAAATAAACTGCTAGCATAGGGAAAATAAAATATAATCCGATTGCCAATGATATCATCAACCCGCCTACGCCGCGTGTAATCGGGAATGCGCGCAATATCAGGCCTAATGGGAGAAATATGATGAGCATGTTTTGGAGAATGTATTGAACAGCTACATATTCCATATTAAGACCGACTTCAAGACCAGTGATTTTTGTAGTCAGCAGGTGAGCTGTTTCTATCTGTTTTCTCACCTTAGGCACCCAATCCCCACACCCAATAGTGAATCCGAAAAACGAGCGGCATTTGGAGCCTTCATATTCCCAATTTCTATTCGCTTTATATATCTGTTCATACAACTTATCCAGCTCGATTATCTTCTCATTAATCCTGCATAATAATACCTGTCCAGTATCATCTGCATTGATGCTATGCCCCATACACATTACCTGTCCTTTGCCAAGGAATCCAGATACTATACTGCTCCCAGTGTATAATAATCCAACGATGAATCCTATAAGTATCGCCGTCGCAATGGCGTTAATCATCTCAACCTTGCCCCATACTATTAACCTCTGGATATTAAACGCATATCCGATGATAAACGCAATACCAACCAGCCCCACCATCACCATGAGCGCGATACCCACATAGACGACCATAGGAATGGTACTCACTCCACCTCCTTCCCACGCCACATATCCAGAGAAGAAAGATTCGTTAAACTGTTCAATACTTTCATTGCGGGAAGGGAGTTCTCCTTGCGCATAGCCCACGTTCATAAAAAATATGTTTATGGAAAGGAGGGATAGGGTAAGAGTAAGCATTATGAATGTGAACATCTTTTCATTCTTTCTTATCTCTCTTTTCATCCTTCTCATCATAACACATCATCCCTCATTCAATCATAGCATCTGCATCATCTTACTCATACTAATCTCTCCGCCGAATGTTTTTGCGATACTTGATATGCCTGCAATGGTGATAGCAAGCGCAAGGTAAGTCATAAACACCGCAGATACGAACACTGCTGTTGTGCCGGTTATGAATTCATATATACTACGTGAGTATGTTGGTACATCTGCCCAATGTAACACATCACCATTAAGAATACTATGTATTATCCCCCATATATTTGAGAAGTCCAATCCGCCAGAAGGTTCTAAACTATTTCTTAAGCTCAACACATCTTCATGGATTATTGAAATCTCGCTATTATATACTGGGAGCCATAGATAATTTATTAATGTATATGATAATGGTAAGATTATAAGGAACCCGATCGCGATCGCTATCATCACACCTCCTACCTTTCTCATGAATGGGATAGAGCCAACCAATAATCCAGCAGGGAGCATAAATGCTATGAACCTACTGTTCGCATACGCTAAGAAATACTTCATTATGATTGTATTGATGAGCGATATGGTTGCGGTGTTTAAGAGCATAGTATATATATTTATCCTTGTATTATCTCCTTGATAATCTGCCCAACTCGTTGCCGACCCGCCTGCGAATGTAAGCACACATCCTAATCCAGTTGTGAATCCTGGGATTGGCAATCCACCACTCAATAGGTTTCTTATGAATACTTGAGTTGCCGGTCTATCAGTACTGAACTCTGTTGCCCATTCGTCTGATTTACATCCATACTTAGACAACGATACCCTGACGTATCCAACACCTAAATTGTACTGTAATTCAGAAATAATATCCATTGAGTCATCAGCAATCCTGTCTAGATAATCCTGGCTTGTTTCATATATCGTTTCACTTGGACTCCCTGTTATACTATGATTATACACACCAAATGATAATACATCAGCAGCAGGTATTGAATTAAAGAAATTGATTATTCCTGTAATGAATATCACAACAATACCCATCAATATCATGTACGCGAATTCCTGTTTTGCCCATGCAGTAATCCTAGGGTTCATCATGAATGAGCCAATATAGTATAATATAATAATAATCGCTAGACCTAAAAATAATGAAATCACGGTTATTGGTAATACCCCTGATAGATCTATCGATGAATGTACTGGTGATGAAAGAATCACGAACACCATGAACATAATCAATACATCGAATTTCATATCCCTACCTCTTCATATCATATTAATCTTATCAATGGTGATAAATCAATCTGGCTCCCAATACTGCCAGCGACAGCGCCTATGAAACTCATCACAGCAAACAGTATAACCGTTGTCACAAGTACTATACGTAACAGTACAACTGCCATAACATTTTCTACCATACCTCTATTGGTCACATCCTTTATAGTAGGCAAGATATCCCATACATATTGTGTATCATACTGGAAACATATTCTATTGTCATAATGAATATCTTCAGGTCCTGTATATCCCTGAGAGGTAATGAAATCCTGTACAGTGATATCAAAGAATGAATATGTCATGGGAAGTATTGGATAGAATGCAATCGCGATTGCTATAAGCACACCACCCCATCTCCGTGTAAATGCAAACGAGCGCAACAGGACGCCCAACGTTAAGAAGAACGGGAATAAATACTTAACACCCATGATGATTAATAATTTGACCGCTGTTATATCAAAAGCGGCTAGTGTAAGGACCTGGATACCAGTATTCAGCATAGCAGTTGCAGAATTCAATGCTGAACATGATGAATCAGTATATCCAACCCCCCAGAAATACGCAGACCCGCTTTTAGATGCTTGCTCAGACACATAATCATTATATCCATATAATTTATTCATATATGCGTTGGTCAGGTTGCTAACATTATTGATCCGTGTCATCGTTACGTTATACAGGCTGGTTGTGTTAGAATATCCATGGCCAAACCAATCTGCAGATATGCCTTCAGCCCCTTTTATTCCGGCATATAAGAAAGCAATGATTATAGCTGTTGCCAGTAATTGCATTAATTCCGTCTTTGCTATTGCTTCAAGTTCTGCTGATGAGATTAATCTGCTCACCAGGAACAATATAACTAATACTGATAGGACGAATATCAACACCACTGCGACAGCAGTGAGCCAGTTAGAGAACAGTTGTTCCATACCTGTGCTTGATGGGAATGATAATCCTATCAGTATGATTAAGATGAACATTGACATGTATCCTTTATGGTATGAGCACATACATTTTTCCTCTCTATTATCCATCATCTCAATCTTTTCCATATTGTTATCCATTCAATCCCCTTATCATTGTAATAATTTTGATAAACCAGGTATTTCTATCTCACCACCAATCGCCCTTGACATACCTCTTATGAATGAAATCGTCAATATGATATTCAGAATAGGTAAGATATAACCTGGGACATAAGCGATACCCACGTTCCTCGCATCCTGCATAACATCACGCGCACCAAGATCTCCCATACTATTAATAATGTCCTTTGGTGATGATGTCATATAACCTTCTGGGAAACCGCATACATCAGCGCAATCAGTCCTAATCGGTGGTATATTAGTACAATCTTCTGTGCAGTTGAAACATCCGTTGCATATACTCGTAGGCAATTCATAAGCCATGCAATCTGGTTGGATATTTGTATAATCTAATCCAGAACAGCCAGGTCCGCGCATACTAGGATCGTTGAACCTGCATTCCAATGGAATCCCTCCTCCATACCATGGGCAATCGATTCCATCTGGGGCAGGAACGATTGCTTTACATTCTGCTGGGCATTCCGAGCAATTGGACTGGCAAATACTTAAAGTAGGAGTAGCTCCATTTCCATCCATTATCCTACAATAATCTGGACAATCTGCGCATGCAGTAGCGCATACTGATTCATCTGGGTCTAATACTGTTGCATAAGCGTTGCATGATATGCAATCTGGGATATTCGTACAGTTATTCTCACCAGGTCCTAATGCTGGTGGCATCGTATCCAGGTCCCATCCACCATGGCCATTGGAATGGTAATATCTGACCCTGCATTTCATCGGACAATCACCACAATCTTGGTTAGAATTTTCTATCATCATCGTATAATTCACACGGCAATAATTTGGACAAGTACTAGTTGGGCAATAATCTTCACTTGCAGGATCATTGCAACTAGCTCTTGTTCTTTGTATCTTACATTTTCTTGGACACGATGCGCATGCCGTCTCATTACAATCGCATAATCCATTTATTGATGGCAATTCCCTACATGCGTATGCACATCCCTCGCACGCCCAATCGCAATTAACAATCCCGTAGCTTGCGTTAACATCTGCCCAGAAGGTATCATTATTGATGTAATCTAAATATGAATGTCCCGTAGGTATGAACGCTGATAAATCTGACATATCTAATTCATCGCCATTTGATGAATTGTACGCCAATGGATACTTGAATGTACATTCTGCTGGGCATTGTGCAGGGCTAGGTGTTGTGCGATATCCCGTTAAGGACATCTTAAGAGTGTATAATGATAATGAATACGTAAGCGGTAAGATGAATAATAACCCTATCCCAATTGATATGAATAACCCGCCTGCCCTTCTTGTCATGAAGAAGGACCTTAATATTACTCCCAGTAATAAGAAGAATGGGCCTATGTATAGGCCTATTCCGTTTATAAATATCTGCTGAACCTTAAGAGATGATATCACTCGGCCGTAGTGGTTGAGAATGTTCATGTTTCTTGTCATATCCAATCTTTTATACGCATTTTTATTTTCTGAGTTGGCAACCCAAGGAACTGTCTGATAATTTCTGCCTCTTCGTTTTGTTGCGAGCTCACCAAGTTTTATATTTTCTTCTAGCAGATCCTTTGCTGCGCCTTCAACTGAGTTTATCGTTGAGTTTAAATATAAGTTTGCGACCTGGACATGTGCTGGTGAGGAATGCCCTAATGAAACATCTGGGAATGCTTCACTTGCAATGTAATCCACAACACTATCTAGGAATAATAACGTTGCTAATAAGATAACGACAATTATCGCTGATACGATCAACTGATTCATTTCTGTGAGTGCCCATGCATTGAGCTGTGGTATGTTGAATGATTTTGAAAGCATAATAGCGATTGTGGTGATAGCGAGCATGATTATGATGAATATGATCGATATGATAGGCCAGTTGATTAGCATATCAGCCAATAATGATCCATGTGGGGCTCCTGAAATCGTTTGGTTAATATATCCAGATACAAATGTTTCATTGTTCAAACTATAAGTAGGGATAATATTGATTAGAATGATTAAGATAATGAGTGATATTAGTGATAGTGGTATTTGCCATTGCATTCTATTTTTATTCATTCTATTTTTATTATCTCTATTTTCTTCTTCATTTTCTCTAAATTTCATTCAATCACTCCTTTTCCCTACTCATTTATTCTCCATCTTATTTTCCATCATCCCATTCATTCTCTTTCACTCCTCTTTCATTTATCCTTTGATATCATCTTTTTGCCTCTTATATACTTGCAGAGTCCAACCCTCTACCAACTGCTAAGAATACTGTGGCTGCGATTGCGATCGCTACATTTGGAAAGAATAACATCTGAGCCACGATCTCTGCGATTTGCGTATAATTGCCTATGAATGGGTCTGTGTATTGTGGTACTGATGCCGGGCTTGTGAAACTCAGGTTCAATGCGAATACAAAGGGTAGGATAACACCGAATGCGAACACGAATGCTAATAGATAATTACCAACTGGTCTTACTATTGGGAATAATCTTAATATGATTGCGAATGGCAATAGCATACCAAATCCAATATCCTGCATGAACATGAAAATCAAAGTATAGGTTTTTGCTGTTATATACTGAACTAATAAAATATCAGTAACGATATCCTTATGCGAGCTCAATGCCTGATAATAGGCACGATATGCTTTACCAGCACCGCCAGATGGCGTAAATGGAGTCCCAACAAATCCATAATAAATGCTTTCAAATTGATTGCTTAGCCCTGTTCTTGTTAAATCCTGTGCCTTAGATAATGCTTGTTGTTCTATTTCGTTCAACCTGCCAATAACAAAATGATACATAGTGTCGCCACCAGTTATATTAGTAACACAATACACACACAACGCATATAATGTAATCAAAATAATCATTGATATTATTACTGAGTTTATCATATTACCTGTTTCAACATTTATCCTAGCTTTCAGGTTCCTTGATTCCAATAACCTACTTATCATGAGTAATATCGCGATTATCATAGCTGCAATCAATATGCCAATACCAAGGGCAAAACTCGGTTTATACAATAATGTAGAGCAATCGCCAAAACCAGTTTCACCACCTTCATCTCCTATCGGATGTAAGATGTTGATATTTATTACTATGAATAGTGATAGTATAATGAAAAACAATGCATTGAATGATATTTTCTTGTGTTCATTTTTTTTCAATCATACCAGCTCCTTTCAAATTCATAATGAATTCAAAATCCAATATATAATTTTATTATAATAATCTCGTCAGTCCATATAATTGCATTTCACCGCCTATGGCAGATGATAATCCTCTTACCGATGATACTGTGATGGTTAATGCTATGATAAATCCAAGTATTGTCTTAATCCATACAAATGCGACAAATGGAAGGATGTTATCTAAAACCAAACTGAACATTGCATTCAGTGTGCCTTTACTTATTAATATATGATTTGCCAGTCCATTACCATAAATATACTGGAACCCTGGAACGATTATGATATATACTGCCTCAGCTATCATTTTGCATGCTGTCCAACATGCACTCCAAGGAACCCCTCCTATCACTGCTGCCGCACAGATAGGCGTGCATGTAACGAGTACAAATCCTAAATCGCCTAGCAATGCGATTAAGGATGCCATAGGTGTTGATATCTCTTTTGCACCAGGAATACTGCCAGGGTCTATCGCATGAGCGTACGAGTCAATGTTCCTACTCATAATATCCGTATCATAACCAGATGCTCTCTGCACTGAAACCAATAAATCGTTATATACGTACAATGATAA
Source organism: Microcaldota archaeon (assembly GCA_021163645.1). Lineage (GTDB taxonomy): Archaea > Micrarchaeota > Micrarchaeia > Anstonellales > JAGGTN01 > JAGGTN01. The sequence continues at coordinate 10,124 of JAGGTN010000010.1, forward strand.
TGGAAATAGAAAATACAGAGCTATTGATATGGCAATTAATGTTGAACCAAAACTACGTGTGAATGGGAATGCTCTGAATATCAGACCCAATGGCAATAGGTATAGGGGCACAGCGAAGAATATGAATTTCAATAATACTATCTCTGACATTAATATCAAGAGCGATTGTGATAGTTTGTTGAATGCCTGCATGATTTGTGATTGTAATGGTGCCAACCCAGCACCTGGCGATGCTGATTCAAAATCAGTATACCAGTATTTCACAATAGGCATACCCTTCGTTCGTGAATATGAAAATCCAGTATATCTTGATAATGAGAAATATGCATTTCCAATTGAATAATATCCCCTTACTAATGCATCATATTGTCCTTGAACCTGTGATATTGCAGTGGTATTCCATGATGTACCTGTTCCAGATGTCTGAGCAATACTATCAGCACTATGAAATAATAATATCACAATAGCTCCAATAACCACTGTAACAAAGACCTGCCAGAATTCATTTTTAATCCAAGCATCTACTTGTGGGTTTATAATTAATTTGCTTATCATATAGATTATGATTAGAAAACCCAATGTGAGCATAATACCTATTCCGAAAAGTAGAATCCCATTTGGCATAACTGAGCTTCCAGATGAATATCCAATATTTATACACAAAATTAAGGCAATTAAAGATAAGATAAATATTTGTTTTTTATTTTTCTGTTCTATACCCAATGAACTCCACCTTTTTCTTTGCTACTAATATAAAATAAATAAAAATGAATTATTCTTTTCATTATTTCCTCATTTTTTATTAAATTTTATAATGAGATTATTTGTTATGAGGGCTTGCATACGGCTCTAGTATCTTTCTAATCTTTTTAAGGCTTTTCTTGATATCTGTCTCACTCTTACACTGGATGATTATCTTGCCATTCTTGAACAATAGTAATGACGCTTTTGGATTATCTAGTTTCATTATGGCACCCGGGAATTGTTCTGGCTCATATTCAACGTTTTTGAGATTTGCGGCGAGTTTGTAAAGGTCTAAGGTAACTCCTGCGTCTCCTGAACCAACTATATTAGTTATGTAATATTTTGGTGTATATCTTTTTGGTGCTGGGGTTATTGAATATGGTGAAATCATTTTGAATGCTATTCGTATTGCTTTACGCATTGATTCCTCTGTCCTGCATCCAGCAACATTCATTTTTCCGTTTTTAAATATAAGTATAGAACATTTAGGATTCTTTATTCTTAATATGGCACCCGGGAATTGTTCTGGCTCATATTCTATGTTTTTTAATTTATATGCTAATTGATACAAGTCTAGAGAAAGATTAAGGGTTCCTGTGCATACCAAATTCACTATCTCATATTTTGGCATTTTTATCTTAACCATATAACCACCTTATATTTATTCTCATTATCTTCTTATCGTAAATTTTAATAAATTTTGTTAGGTTAATAACGATGATAAGGTTTATAAATGATTATCAATAAATGATATGATATCTTATGCTGATAACTGTTAGTAATAGAAGGTATTAGGGAGGGGAGTTATTAGAAAAAGTGTAAAAAGAGATAAAAAAGAGAGGAAGACCAAGAAGAAATAGCGAGTAATAGCAAGTAAGTTGGTTTAAGGTATTAATTAAAATATTAGGCATATTAAAAAGGGAAAAGAGAATATTAAAAGGGAAAGAGTGTATTAAAAAGGAAGAGAGGATATTAATAGGAGGGATGAATATGAAAAGATCACATGGTAAGATGATGGGTAAAACAAGAAATCTTGGTAGACACAAGAAAAGATTAACGATAAATGATATCATGAAAACATTTGAAACAGGTGAAAAGGTAGTTGTAAAAATACAAAGTAATTATCATAAGGGAATGCCTCATCCGAGGTATCATGGAAATACTGGTATGATTAAAGGCGCGCAGGGGAAATCATATATTGTGGAGATAAAAGATGGTAAAAAGAAAAAAGAGATAATTGTTTCGCCAGCACATCTTAAAAGGATTGAATGAAAAGGATTTAATGAAATATTATTTAGATAAAAATTAATGCATGTTAAAGGGTGGGATTATGATAGGTAAGAATGTAAAAGGAGTAAGAGCAGTCACTCTTTCAGAAGTGTTAGATATTCTTGAAAAAAGAAAAAGAATGGGACCATTAGGTTATGAACAGCAATCAACGTATGATTATTCATTAAAATTCAATAAATTTGATTCAAAATCAGTCAAAAATTTGATGGATAAATTTGTTAATGAATTCGGTTTGTCAGATAGATTAGCTGTTAACATCATCGATTCTGCTCCAGAATATAAATCTACGTTAAAAACAATCTTGGCTCAGGATAAGATTGATTTAGGTGAAGATAAATTAAATGAAATACTTAAATTGATTGAGGATAATTTGAATGAGTCAAATGAGAAGAAACAAAAGAAAAAAGAGAAAAAAATTAAAGAGAAAAAAGAAGGTAAGGAGAAAAAGACAGGAGAGAAAGAGAAAGAAGGGAAGAGTAAAAGAGAAGGAAAGAAGGAGAAAGAGAAATCATAGAATCATAAAAATATAATGAGATGAAATAAGGTGAATTTAAAATGAGGATGGAAGAATATGCGTATGTATTGGATTTCTTACCTACCGGCAAACCAATGAGTAGGTCGTTTGAGCCAATAGCACAGGTGCTCGGTGAAAAATATTTTACGTTGCTTGAAGTTATTATTAAAAAGGACAAAAAGGTTAGTATTGGGCAGAAGATAGGTATTGGAAGGGAGAATAGGGAATTCGTAGAGAAAATAAAAAGGAGAATACAGTTTAATGAATTGACCTCTACATCTAAATCTACTCTTAATAAGGTTCTTGAAGAGATTGTTGAAAGTAGAGAGAGCGAGTTTGTTAATTTTTTTAATAAATGTGGGCCTATGACATTGAGATTGCATCAGTTAGAGCTCTTGCCAGGAATAGGCAGGAAACATATGGAAGAGATACTTAGGGAAAGGGAAAAAAGACCATTTGAATCTTTTGATGATATTAAAAACAGGATATCACTCATCCCAGACCCGGTTAAAACCCTAATCGATAGGATAATGCTTGAATTAGAAGGTAGGGATAAATATTATCTATTTGTGAGACCTCCTATATTTTCAGGAGAACAAGGCAGGAAAAGCCAGTATGGTAACAAGAGGTATCATAGAAATGTAGGATGATGAAATCGCTGATAGTGAAGATGTATATTAATCAATTTATAAGGAGCTGATAAGGAAGCTATAGAAAAGCATGTAAGAATATCATAAATGTCCTTCAGAATATTATTTAAAATATTCATATAAGAATGATTGTATGAGAATGCGGAATAAAAATCATTTTAGGCATCCTGTGGGGCAAGTATTTGCAAAGCCAAAAATTCTAGGAAGGATTGTTGATTGTATAAAAGAGGATAATGCAGTCATTGTAGAGATCGGGGCAGGGGATGGCCGTCTTACTACGAAACTTCTTGAGAAATCGAAAAGGATTTTCGCAGTGGAGATTGATGTACGTTATTGTAATTTGCTCAAAGAAATATTCAGAGATAATCCCAAAGTTAGTATAATCCATGAGGATATATTAAAGTTTGATATCCCTAATTGTGATTATGTGATTGGTAATAGTCCTTTTTATATCTCATCATCCTTGATTAAGAAACTTACTAAGATAAAATTTAAGCATGCAATACTAATGTTTCAAAAAGAATTTGTTGATAAATTGTTGAGTGATAATAAAGAGATGACAGCGATTTCAGTCATTGCGAACAATTATTTTAGGATAAACAAGCTTTTTAGGGTTAGCAGGGATAACTTTTCACCAAAACCATCGGTTGATGCATCTGTCATAAGTTTAGAGCCTATACCAGAAAAAGATAGGCTATTTTCAGAAGAGCAGATAAATATTATTGTTTCTATGTTTAATAATAAAAAGAAATCTATTTCTTGGCATTTGTCTAATTTTATTGATGGTAGAGATAAAATAATATCTATTCTTAACCAGCTAGGTATAAATCCTAATGAACGTATCTATCATATAAGAAGGGATAGATTAAAAATGTTAATGGAAGCAATAATATAAGTTGTTTTAATTTGTAAATAAATAATATGTTGATAAAGTTAAAGTGCAAATAATTTACTTTTGCTTGTGGTGATGTCATGGATGTTTTTTTTGACTGGCGGCGTGATGAAAAAATCGCATTGGCAGAAATGGTTTTTTCATTCATAATGCTGATAGTAGGTTTGATGTCAATAATGGTTTTATGGTTGTATTTTCCAGAGAATATTACATTGAGATATATGTATGCAATAATTGTATTAATGGTTAGTGCATCAATTTTACATGTTAAAAATGTGGATGCTACCTTTTTATGGCTTACAATACTTTTGTTTATAATTGGATGGATTATAAGCGATGTTTTGTTTCATGAAACAGTTCTTATGTTAGTAGTGATAAGTATTTGTATCTTGGTTCCAGTTATATCTTGGTTTTACTTTCATAAAGTCATTGAATAATATGAGGCTTGTATTTGAATGGTATAAAGCTTGGTAGATAGAATACTTTTATAAATTGATAAATATCAAGATATAATCAAAACAAAGATATAATTCAAAATATTTTGATTTAGTATACGTTAAAATATTGAAAATTAGTACGGGCCCATAGCTCAGCTTGGATAGAGCGACTGCCTCCTATGTGATTCCTTTGTTTTATTATCAAAGGAATTTTAAGAGGAAAGCAGTAGGTCGAGGGTTCAAAAGCTTTGAGGATTTCTTCCCATGAATTAATTGGATGCCCGAAAAACTAAAAAATGAGGGCATCCAAATAGCCCACACACAAGGAAAGAAAAAACCAAACAAAAACCAAACCCAACAAACCAATCACCAACCCCAAAAAATCAAGCCAGCCAAGATTCAACAAACAAGAGAAAATAACTCGAAAAACATTTTCACTGGAAGTAAAGGGAAGAAAAAGCAATGAAAATCCCTCTGGGTCCGTATTGATTATTAAGGTGTTGAATATTTAAAAAACCGTTGTTGGCTGTTACTAATAATCAAATAAAATGTATTAAGAAAATGTCAAGGTAAGGATAGATAAAAATGCTTATAGGTAAGGATTAATGGTTAAAGATTATGTCGGGTAAACAGAAAATAAAATTTTCTTAACATGGTTATTATGAGATTTTTCAATTCTAGATTTTTCAACACTCTATATCGATTATGCATAAACAAATGTTTAAAACCTTTAAAGTGGTTTTAAGATTATGCTAAAAAGGACGAACGGATTAGTAATCATATTGATTCTAATACTTTTGTTCAGCTTTGTGCATGCACAAAATAATACTGATCAGAAAAATATTACTCAAGATAATATTAGGCTTCTTGTGAGTAACCCTAGTTATGGCGGTCAGATATATATTTTACTAGAAGTCAATGGAAGTATAATAGAAGATAATATCACAGTGATACGCCCAGATGGAACATACGATAAGATATTTCTTAAAAAAGGTCAAGCAATAATCAATGCTACTCAGATAGGCGAATGGATATTTGTGTATAAGAACACAACAGAGAAAATAGATATAAATTATAAAACCTATGAGATTGGAAGGCCGATAAGAGATATCCAACAGGAGGGATATAATAACAATATCATGTATGTGTTTTTTGTCGTGCTTATTTTAGCTGTATCAGTATTGATATATATCGCATATGATGTATCCCGTTCAGATATTGAGTTTTATAAGAAATATTCAAATAATATGATTAAACTAACAGTGAAAACAAAAGTAAACTTGAGAAATATTAGGATTATTGACCGACTTCCAGAAGGAATAATCAGCTCATCACTTCCAGAAGATATTCTTAAAAGTGGTAAGGTTGAATGGGAGAAGGATAGGATAAAGAAAGGTGAAAAGGTAAGTTTTAGTTATCATGTCAAATATGCCAGTACAAAACCATTAAAACCTGCCACCATGATTGCTGAGGTTGATTTGGAAGGTAAATCATATCAATTAAAATTAAATTCTGGTATTGGTATAGAAAGGATTAGTAAGCATCATGGACTTAAATCAATCCCAACATATACTAAAGATAAGAAGGAGGGTAAAAAACAAGCAGGTTCTAAGAAAAAATTAAGGAAACTTAGAAGGTATGTTGATGTTTAATAATATTTGTGAATAAATAAATAGAAAAATTGTTGCACCCTATCTCTGATCTCCAAAAGCCTTTAAATACTATATGTTGTATGTCTTTTTATGTTTGTGCCCTATATCTTGTAATTATATTTCTTTATGGTTTTTTAAATTTAAATAAGGGATTAAAAGAGGTAATCTTATGAGATGTCCTTTCTGCGGTTGTGATGAAACAAAGGTGATAGATTCAAGACAAGAGGAAACGGCTGTTAGGAGAAGACGCGAGTGTGAGAAATGCAGAAAACGATTTACAACATATGAGAGAATCGAGTCGCTCCCATTATACGTCGTTAAAAAGGATGGTAGGAGAGAATTATTCAGCAAGAATAAATTGAGGAGGAGTATGACTATTGCATGCACCAAGAGACCAGTGAGTCAGGAACGCATTGAGCAGGTCATTAATGCTATTGAAATGAAGATAAAGAATGAGGATAAAAATGAAATCCCTAGCTCAAAAATTGGTCGCCTCTTGATGAATAAACTCAAGAGAATAGATTCTGTTGCGTATATTAGATTTGCATCAGTTTATCATGAATTTGATGATTTGGATGCTTTTGAGAGAGCATTGGAATCATTTAAGAAAAAATAAAAAGAATAGAAAAATATTTGAATAAAATCCAAGGAAATGCGAATTCAATAAAGCATTTCTTGGTTTATATAAAATTCGGCAATAAAACCCTGTCTTTTAAGGCAGAGTGAATTGCTGAAGCCGAATGTCGTAAATGGCAATTCATTTACGAACATGCTCACAAATATTTATTTGTGACATTTTATAGCTATTGAACGGTTGCCATAATAAAGCATCCTTGCTTTACCTTTTTAGTGCAGGTTTTGCCCGATGGGCAAAAAGTGCGCTTATCCGTTTAATATTATGTAAGTGTTTGTTCACAATAAGAAATGGGAAATGGAAACGATTAGAAAGGTGGTTTTATGGTTGATAGGAATAAGATTTCTCTCATAAAAAGAAGAGATGGTGAAACAGTATTGTTTAATAAGAATAGGATAATTGATGCTATCTGGAAGGCGTTCAGGGTAACAGGTGAAGGGGATAAATATAGAGCAGAGATATTGTCAGATCAGGTTTTGGATATCTTGAGCAGTAAGGTTTCAGGGATTCCGACCGTTGAGCAGGTTCAGGATATCGTGGAAGAGGTTCTCATAATAAATAAACTAGTTAAAACTGCAAAAGCATACATCTTATATCGTAGACAGCATGAGGAACTAAGAGAGATGGGGCATCTGATAACCAATGTTGATGCGATTGATAAATATTTAACAAAGAAAGATTGGAATGTAAAAGAGAACGCAAATATGACCTATTCTTTGCAAGGGTTGAATACCTTTATAGCCAGCAACATAATTAGACAATATTGGCTTTATAGAATTTATACAAAGGATGTTAGGAACGCACATACAAATGGCGATATCCATATTCATGACCTTAATACATTAGGAGCATACTGTGTCGGATGGGATCTTCAAGATCTCTTGCTAACCGGCTTTAAGGGTGTGCCTGGGAAGATACAGAGTGCTCCAGCAAGTCATCTTAGTACTGCTTTTGGACAGATAGTAAATTATATATATACGCTCCAAGGTGAGACAGCAGGAGCGCAGGCATTTTCTAATTTTGATACATATCTTGCTCCGTTTATAAGATATGATGGATTGGATTATAAAGGATTGAAGAGAGTGATGAGAAGTTTTCTTTTTAATATGAATGTCCCAACACGTACAGGTTTTCAAACACCATTTAGTAATATTACTTTGGACATTAACGTACCTGATTTTATGAAGAATGAGCCTGTGATAATCAATGGCAAGCCAACAGGAGATGTATATTCTGATTTTACTGATGAAATTGATATGTTCAATCAGGTTTTTGCTGAGGTTATGACAGAAGGCGATGCAGTAGGTAGGGTATTCACATTTCCTATCCCTACGTATAACATAACAAAGGATTTTGATTGGGATTCTCCTTCTGCCCAAAAAATATTTGAGATGACAGCCAAATATGGCATTCCCTATTTCTCAAATTTTGTTAATAGTGATATGAAACCAGAAGACGCACGCAGTATGTGTTGTAGATTGAGGCTAGATAATCGTGAGTTAAGAAAAAGGGGAGGTGGATTGTTCGGTGCAAATCCTCTTACAGGTTCAATAGGTGTAGTTACAATCAATATGCCTAGGTTGGGGTATCTGTCTAAGAACGAAGATGAGTTTTTTGAAAGGCTTGTGTATTTAATGGATCTTGCCTATTCAAGTTTGCAGGTGAAACGAAAGGTTATTGAGAAGTTTACAGAGAATGATTTGTATCCATATTCAAAATTCTATCTTAGGAATGTTAAGAAAGCAACAGGAGGATATTGGACAAATCATTTCAGTACTATTGGTCTTGTTGGCATGAACGAGATGGCACTTAATCTCCTTGGCGAAGACCTGCTCAATGAAGATGCCAGAAGGTTTGTTATTAAGGTGATGATGTTCATGAGACAGAAACTTGTTGAGTATCAGATTGAATCTGGTGATAATTATAATCTGGAAGCAACACCTGCCGAAGGGACAAGTTATAGGTTAGCTCTTCTAGATAAGAAACTATACCCTAGTATTATAACTGCCAATGAAGATAAGGTTAAGAATGGTGCGCCGCCATATTATACGAATTCTTCTCAGTTGCATGTGTCCGCCCCGCTTGATTTGTTTGAAGCGCTTGAATTACAAGATGAATTACAGACACTTTACACTGGTGGTACAGTGTTTCATTCATTCTTAGGCGAACGTATATCAGATTGGAAAATGGCAGCAGAGTTGGTCAAGAAAATAGCCAATAATTTCAAGTTACCTTATTTCACATTGTCTCCTACATTTAGTGTATGTCCAATCCATGGTTATATCAAAGGTGAACATAAGAAATGTCCAAAATGTGATATGGAGATAGGATATTCTTCTTTGATAAGAAGTAGAGAATTGGGAGAGCATGTTGATGAAGAGAGATTGAAACAGCTTGAAAAAAAGAGACAGACATGTGAAGTATATTCTAGGGTGGTTGGATATCTTCGTCCGGTAAGTCAGTGGAATGAAGGCAAGCAATCTGAGTTTGATGATAGAAGGGTATTTGATTCAGATTAGAAGGTGATGGTATGAAATTCGCACATATGGAAAAAACAAGTCTTTTAGATTATCCTGGTAGAGTATCCACTGTTCTTTTTACTGTTGGTTGTAATTTTAGGTGTCCTTTTTGTTATAATCGGAAACTTGTTATTCCAGATGAATACCCAGAAGCGAATACCTTATTGGATGAGGAGTATGTGTTAAAGGTTCTTGAAAGAAGAAAGAAATACATAGATGCTGTCGCTATCACAGGCGGGGAACCGCTCATGCATGAAGATATTATCATCTTCTTATCAGAGCTCAGAAAAAGGGAGTTCTCAATAAAGATAGATACGAATGGTTCATTTCCAGAAAGATTGGAACAAATTATAGATAAAGGTTTGGTGGATTACGTGGCTATGGATATTAAGAACTCCCCAGAAAGATACAATGAATCCTGTGGGATAAATGTGAACATTGATGATATAAAAAGATCAATAAGTACATTAAAAGAAAAATCAAAACAAGGAAAGATAGATTACGAATTTAAGACGACGTTAGTTCCTGGATTGCATACGATTGAAGATTTGAAAAACATGCATGAGCTTATCGGTGATGATTGTAAACGTTTATTCCTTCAACCGTTCAGGAATGATGTTCCATTAATTAATCCTGAATACAATAAAAAGAATTCATTAAACGATGCTGAATTGGAAGCTTTTCATGAAGCGGCAAAGGGCTTATGTAAAGAGGTCAGTGTGAGGAGATATTTTTAGGAAATTTATTGATTTTAACACGTAAAATAATTTAATAACATAAGGAATTTAAACGTTTGCAATAATAGTTTATAGGTGATAGTATGGGGTCCTTTGAATATAATGGTGTTAAGATAACTGTTTTTGGGCATGCGAGTGTGATGTTGGAATCAAAAGAAGGAAAGATAATCTATATCGATCCATATATCCTCCCAGAAGGTGATGTTGAGAAGGCGGATTTGGTTATATTCACCCATGAGCATTATGATCATTGCGTAGATCCATCTAAGATTAAAAAGGATGATACAATTTTGATAGGTTCAAATTGTAAGTATGCTCAGAAAGATATCAAGCCTAAAGATAAGATTTCTCTTGATTGGGTTGTTATAGATGCTGTTTATGCATACAATATAAACAAAAAATTCCATCCAAAAGGAGCAGGAGTCGGAGTGATAGTAAATATTGATGGTGTTAGAATATATCATGCTAGTGATACTGATTTCATTCCTGAGATGAAAGAACTAAAAGGTAAAGTAGACATTGCACTTCTTCCAATAGGTGGTACTTACACAATGAACGTTGATGAAGCAGTTGAAGCAGTTAAAGCTATCAAACCTAAAATCGTAGTTCCCATTCATTATAATATAATTAATGGAACTGAAGCAGACCCCAATGAATTTGCAGAGAAAGTAAAAGAAGAAGCTCCGGATGTTGAAGTTAAAGTACTTTATTGATATATGGACTATTATATTTGTGTTCTCCTGAAATTACTTTAATTGAAAGGAATAATAGTTTAATGAAAGAACACTATGATCTCAATGATGCAAAGGTTGAAGGAATTAAAGCAGTGTTAATACACTGTTCGTTATAATGAATTCAATACTGGTGACAAGCATTTGTAAGTATTTGTTAAGTTATAGAAATGTTGACTTAATTGAGGGCGATACCAGATTAGTTTTTTAAAAGTCTAAATCTAATGAAAGACCTAAATAACAAATTTTATGGGCTTAGAACATTATCATATGCTAAAAGGACAAGCAAAGGTAATATAAGATATAACAAACTTATGGTAATAAGACGAACAAAAATTTCTTTTTGGGATTGTGTACCATAATTATCATCTGAGAAACTAAGGTATTTGATTTAACATAAAGATTTGAGACATTTTGAAATATGAAAATAAATTCTTTAGATTATCTTTCTCACTTCTTTCCCTTTTCTGCTAGGGATTACCTTCATCTTAGCATTTTTAAATCTCTTCTCAAAATCTTTACTTAATTCCTTCCCACCTAATAATCTATCCAGTAGTATTGCAAGTGAAGATACTTCTGAATGAGGCTGGTTTGTTATTGCTATATTATAGTTCGCAAGATCATACATTTTAGAGGGGACCTTTGCACCGCCAATTACTATTAGCATGTTTTTTCCATTGGATACTTCTTTTCTTAGATCATCAATCGCATCTGGTATGTTTATTCCATACATGGTCAAATGGACTATGATCCAACCGTTATCCTTATACTCGGATATCACCTTTTTCCAGGAATCTGAATATTCAATCTCAAAATCACCTCCCCAGTTATCAACAATCTTATCAACACTCTTAATCAGGCTATTGCTCCTGTTTCCTGTTATGATTGCTTTATCAGCACCGAATGCCCTTGCAACAAGGCATATATGTGTAGTAAGCCTTTCATCTCTATGGATACGATGACCAAGCCTTAATACGTGAAGCATAATATTTCCTCCTTCATATTCAATTGTCTCAAATCTGCAAGATTTAAATGTTTCTATTTGCTGATGTGCATATATGTTGTTTTCTGGCCTTTACGGCCCAGCTGCCACAGGATATCTCTTATATTGTTTGAATATTCTGTATGTTTCGTATATTTGTGGTATGTTTGTTAAAATTTGGAAGACTCACAAAAATTGATTCTCTTTTGTTAAAATCAAATGGAAAATAAAAATTAAAGGATTGATTTCTATTTTACTTATTAGTTTTTTTAACTTTTGAAGGTATGGTCCTTTCTAAATCCCTCATTTTTTTTGATTTTGCAAGACCTCTTCTTTTTGGTGCAATTTCAACATGCAATTCTTTATGATGATAAGGTCCTTTTGGTATCGTGGGACTAATATGAATGAATTTTCCCGGTGCGGGAACAATAGAATATGATATATCCCAATCAAGGTGCTTTTTTTGGAGAGCTTTTATCGTCATCTCGGCCTTTTTTATACTCATTGTGTGTTTTACTCCTCTCCTATCAAACCATATAAGTTTTTCATCTTCTACTTCACCCATGTTTATAGTCACAGGCCATTTAAAATTATAATAAGAATCCCGAACCACAGATTTACTCCAAAACTTCATCGCTTCTTCTATTTTCCGTTGGATAGGGTTAATATGCATTTTAACTCTTTTCTTTATTTCTTCTCTCACTTTCACATTTCCTGAAACTTTTCTCATTTTTTCTTTGGTCACCATCTAACCACCAAGTATATTTATAGCTAAGTGATTTATAAATATTTTGATGATTATTTGTTTTTATTTCATAAACTTATTTTTTATGAATAACTCTTTTTTTAAAGAATAAGCTTAGGATTGAGGCGATCAACAAGAAACAATAGGTAAGGTTATATTACTGAGGATAAGAATAATTATAGTTATGAGATAATTGGTAGAAACCTTCCTGACATAAGAATTTAAATTTATGAGAATGTTATTGGCTGAGTTACGTGTCACCCAATCACATCCCATCATCTAAAATCATAAAATTAAGAAGTTTATAGGATTTATTCACAATCGCAACTCACCACCAAAAAACATAATCTTTTTATTTACTACGTAATAATAACAATACTAAACGGGCCCATAGCTCAGTTTGGCAGAGCGGCTGGCTCTTATCTAAATGGAGTCACCAGTAGGTCGAGGGTTCGAAGCTTTGAGGATTTCTTCCCATGCATTGATCTGATGCCTCATTTTTTAGTGTTCGGGCATCCAGATAGACCGCACATAAGGAAAGACCAACCCAACAAAAAACATCAACCAAACAAAAAACAAACCAAACAAACCAATCACCAACCCCAAAAAATCAAGCCAGCCAAGATTCAACAAACAAGAGAAAATAACACGAAAAACATTTTCACTGGAAGTAAAGGGAAGAAAAAGCAATGAAAATCCCTCTGGGTCCGTTAATTATAATTCAAGAGTGGTAACATGACTGATGAAATAAAACAGCTCCTGCTCAAAATAAAACCTGTTAGAATTCTTTTGCTTTTAAGAGAAGATAAAGAATGGTATATTTCTGAGTTAGCACGCAAGAGTGGGGTTACGTATGTATATACCGATTATGTTATAAATAAACTTGGGAAAGCAGGTCTTATAAAGACAGATAAAAAAGGCAGAAAAGTAACAGTGAAGCTGACAGAGAAAGGTCTTCATATTGCGAGTATATTTGAAGATATTGACCAGCGTTTGGGTACGCCAAGCGAGAATAATCCTCCTTCTAAACAATTTTGATATGAATAAAATCACAGTTATAAATTTATACTATTATCCTTAGTTTAAACAGCCCTAACCGCAATTTTTTTCCTAACAGCGTTTTCTATATGCTCATAATCTCTGAAATGTGATGTTACTATGATAGCAATAGGATACTCACCTTTTTTTGTAACACTACTCCCATATATTCTTACATTAAGTATCTTCTCTTCATTCGGTTTCATCATTCCAAGATGAATCCTTTTATTTTTCTTTAAAGTGGTCTCTGAGAAACCAATGTCACCTGCGCATTTTATTGTGACTGATGTTAATTTTTTTTCATGTTGTAGATTTTTCACAGCTATAAATAGTTCAATACTATCTCCAGTTCTTGCTTTTAGCCTGTATGGATTTAATCTTGTCTGTATCTTATAAGGCAAGCTAAAATTCTCTTCCTCATTCCTGCTTGAAAATACTTTCTTAATATTTCTTATTGAATCTAAAAATGACATTTAATTACCTCCTCTTAGCTTTTTTGCGTTTTTTCTTTTTTGATTTTGTTTTTGGTTTCCTAATATTCTTAGATAATTTAGCATAAACATTCTCAACTTCTTTCTCTATTCTCTTCTCAGCAATTTTAGTATCCTTTAAATGTTTATTGTATGTGTGATGCGCATTGATATTTGTTTTTTTGAGGTCTGACCTTAAATATTCATAGAAGGCATAACCGATGATTATTATTCCTAATGTTTGGAACAGGGACACCCCAAAGATTGTATTTATTGTTGGTTCGGCTATCAAATCTACTGAGAATGATATAGTAAGAAGCAACAAACCAATCCACATGAATTGCCCTTTCTTAACTGATTTTGATAGCGAATAGAAAGAGAGGGTTGACATGTACCGCTTATTATTTTTCCATTTAAAATAGAACCATAAAAAATAGACTAACCCTAATACTCCAACAATTACACGTGTGTATGATAACCAGCTCAAAGTCTCCAACATGAAAAGATTATTCATGATATTAATAGCATGATTTGATTTAAAAAGTTATTCCTATCCCTGTTGTTTTACTATTAACTTCTTGAAGATGCTTATTTTCGTTTATCTATTAATTCCCTCTGTTTCTTCTTTTTGATCATTTTATCTATTTCGTTAATTGTTGTCATAATTGCTTCCATCAGATCCCAACCATATGAATTTATGTTGACAGGAATTATTCGATTATTCACTGAAACTCTCGCAAAGATAGAATATCTATGTCCGCTTTTTTTAACATGCATTGACAGGAAATCAACTTTTACTGTTTTGCTTTTATTTATCTTTTTAATCAAAGCACTGCATGCATCAACGATTTCTGTATAATGGGTTTTATCATACCTATCAAGACCACTGATTAAGACGTTAAAAGTCTCTTTCTGTTTGAGTGCTTGTTCGAGTACATCTCTTGATGATATAATCCCGATGGGTTTCTTTCCACTGAGTACTACCAATGAATCTATTTTATTTTTTGCCATGATAGCAGCTGCTTCAATAATAAGTTTACTTGGTTCTACTGTAAGGATATTTGTTGTCATAACAGAATCTATCTTAATGTTTTCTGTTTTGTATTTTTCTTTTACAAATGGCAATCTTTCCTTTGGCTTTGAAAGCAGTAGCAGTTCAATATCATACATACTGATTACACCAACAGTTCTATCATTATCATCTACCACGACTAGTCGCCTTACTCCATAACCTCGCATTCTCCCGAGTGCTTTGGATATATTTTCGTTTTTGTTTATAGAAATTGCTGGTGAAGACATTACTTCTAATACCTTTTTTTTTGGGATGATATTCTTTTTTATTAATTCTTTTAATAGATCCCATCTTGTATTCAGTCCTAAAATGTTATCATTATCATCAACAACTGGTAGGGCTGAAAATCTCGAAATAAAGAATAACTCAACTATTTTATTAAGTTTGGTATCTTTCCTTAATCGTGGTGCTCTGGCAGTGAATTCACTACTATGTGCGGTGCTGGGATTCTGCACATTACGTTCTCTTATCTGTCTGTTATCCAATAATCCAAAGTATTTGCCTTTCTTTAATACAACAAGAGGTAATTTACTCTTCTTCAATTTTGGTATCGCCTTAGAAATAGGTTGTTTATAATCTATAAATTCTGGAACATACATCCTCATTTTACCCCCTCCGTTTAGTATATCTAATATTATTGCAAGCGATAAATTTATAAGATATGCTATGTTTAAATCTGAGTAGTGAGATGAATTGTAAATGTATGTTATGGATATTATGCTTAAAAAATTAACCCGGTGGTTACGTATCCTAGGCATTAATGCAGTATATCCTCCTAGTGAAGATGATGACATAATAATTGAATATGCAATGAAAAAGAATGGGGTATTGGTTACATCAGATAAGGAGATGAGCCACAAAGCAGAGAATAAAGGAGTGAGGGTGATATTTATCCAGTCTCAGTGTTTTGATAATCAGTTAATAGAATTTGTTGAGAAAGCAGGAGTTGAATTGCCTAATGAGCCAATAGAGAGATATTGTCCTATTTGTAATGGAAAGTTAATCAGATTAACCGACCAGCAAATCCTTACCTTCAGGGAGAAGATACCACCAAAAGTGAGCAAATATAATAAAATCTTTTGGATGTGTGATTCTTGCACAAGGATTTATTGGAAGGGTACGCATTATGATGAGATAGTTAGTAAAATAAAAGAAATAAAAAGAACACTAAAAAAAGAAGAGAATAAGCGTGTATAATTCGGGTAAGAGTTAAAGCAGATTAATATCAACTGTATCTATCTGTTTTATGTTTTTGATACCTTTGAGGTAGTTTTCTAACTTTGTCATATTTCCTTCTTCATCGGGAACGACAAAAACAGCTTTTATTATTTTAATCCCAAACCCTATCTCTTCTGTATCTATTTTTGCTATTTTTCCAAATGGAATCTTCTTTATCTCATTTATTACATCGTTAAGATTATTCATATCATCAATGGATATCTTAAACGTAACTGCGCAATCTCCCATCTAAATCACCTCAATTTACGGCCCGCTCGTCCCGCAATTTGGACATGTATAATCTAGAGCCCTAGCTCTACAGTTAGCACATCTTATGATTTCGTGGCCACATTTAACACAGGGGAATGTCACATAATTGGTTGTTTTTCTACCACATCCGGTGCAAACCTTTTCTTTCATAATATCACCCTTTTTTGTTGTGCGTAAAATGAATTTTAGCATCAAGTAAGATGCTCATAAATTCGCACTTTTTTGTATTGTATTTTTAGTTATCATCCTCCAACTACCATTTGAGTACTCCCATAAGGTATCGGTTGTTGAATCGTACACTAATGACATTTTATTTGCAATTTCTTTGGGTCTGTCAATTTCGATAAATACCTTATTTCTAAGCCATGGCATCTCTTCTCTGAAAGGATTCCTTTCGATTATATATATTCGTCCAAGCTCTGCTTTTTTGTTATGGCACCATGTTTTGATCTTTTCAATATCTTGTTCTACTGTCATCTTATTCACCGCTATACTGTTCTATGTTCTATAAAGCAGGGTGAGGGAATTTCCCGTTTTCCTTTTTATATTGGTTTTATCCAAAAGAAAAACATGTTGAACCCCCCTATGCCGGTTTCTGAATGATAAACCTGAAGCCTGGCTATTATGGCCAACTGCAGCCGGCCACATAGCCGCTCTGTCAACCCTGCATTAGTCTTCCATAACATACATAAAAGAATGATATTAATTGAATCAACATATTTTAAAAGTTATCTTTTTAAATATGATAAATCATATTTTACATGTGGTAACCTATGATAACAAGGCTTGTTCTAAGAAATTTTAGGTCTCATGAATATACTGATCTTGAGTTTAGGAGAGGGGTAAACCTACTAATAGGTATTGTTGGTAGTGGTAAGAGTAGTGTATTAGAAGCGATTAGTTATGCTCTATTTGGTGCGGTGCCGCAAAAATTGAAATTGAACCAGCTGATTAGGCATGGGTGCAATGGTCTTGATGTTGGTATGGAATTCACGATTGATGATATTAATTATAAAGTCAAGAGGAGTTATAAAAATAATAAGAATTATGCAGAGCTTTATGATGGTAATGGACTCATCGCCGAAGGTGTCCGTGCCGTAAATAATGAAATAGTAAAAATACTTGGCGTAGATTATGACCTATTTAGCAAGGCAGTATATTCAGAACAGAATCGAATAGATTATTTTCTCAATCTTCAGGCAACCCAAAGGAAGAAAGAGATAGATAATCTATTAGGTTTAGAGCGTTTCGAAAAGCTTAGGACGAACACAAAGAAAGTGATTAACAGGATAAAAGATAGGATAAACTATTTGGACAGTTTGTTAGATGAACAGAAGTATGAAGAGTTGCTTAAAAATTTTGAACAAACTAATAAGTCTATCAATGAAATAAATGCAAAAATTAATGATTATAATGAGCAATTAGACCTCTTATTAAAGAAGACGAAAGAGTTAGAACTCAAGTATATGAGTATGAAAGAGAAGAGAGATGAATGGAATAGATTGAACAGTAAGAGAGATAAGTTGATAGGATTGCTTGGCCAATTGAATGTAGAGATTAAGAATAAACCAAAATTTGATATTAAATCAATTAAGTTAAAAAACAATGAACTTGAACTCCTTAGAAAAGATATCCATGAAGAGCTCCAAGTGAATAATTTACAACTTGAAAAGATAAATAATGAAATAGGTGGTCTTGTATCAAAGCTCAATCATATAAAAAAACTTCTCGTTGAAAAAAAGGAATTGGAAAAAATAATAAGGAATATTACAGGTGGAGAAGACATTTCAACTCTGGAAAGACACAGGGAAATATTGAATAATGAAATCGATCAATTGATAACCAATATCTCTAAATATAAGTTAAATATTGAAAAAAATCAAAAAGTGGTTTCAGAATTGAAATCTGCAGGTACTAATTGCCCTGTTTGTGGGTCTAGATTGGATGAGGTACATAAGAAAAAATTGATCAATGATAGTGAGATAGCTATAGAGGAAGAGATTTTATTTCTTAATGAAAACAAGAAAATATTTGAGGATAAAAAAAAGGAATTGGAGAAATTATCTGATAGTATAAATTTATACCATCGAACAATGGATCGCATTAATATTATTCAGAAGGATTTATTAAAAAAAGATGAGTTATTGGGGATGCTCAAAGAGTTTAAGGATAAAAAGGAGAGTGTCAATAATGTTATTAATGAATTGTCAGATAAGGAGAATGCAATATTGAATCAATTGAATGAACATAAGAATATCTTACAGCGGGTTGAAAGGTATGAGAAATACCTTAACGAGTATCAGGTTAAACGTAAAGAGTTTGATGATGTTGAGGATGGAATAAAAAACTTAAATTATGATGAATCCCTGTTTAACATAATAAGTAAAGATTATCAAGAGGCAGAAAAGAGATATGAGAAGTTGAAGATAATCATTAATTCTTATGCTGATAAGAAGGAGTCTTTAGAAGAGATATCTAGAATGTATAAGAAGCAGATAGATAAGTATGAGAAGAATTCAAACCTTAGGAAATCATATATAGAAAAGTTAGAATTCTTTAACAGATTGTTGAGTGCGATTATAGAAACTCAGATAGAGACGAGGATAAATCTTGTTGAAGCGATAAATGTTGAAATGTCTAATATGTGGAATGAGATATATCCATATGGTGATTATACATCTGTGCGTATCAATGCTGAGGATGGGTATACTCCAGAACTTTATAATGGAGAATGGAAAAGTTATACTTATTTGAGTGGCGGGGAAAGGTCGTGTTTGGCATTAGCACTTAGAATTGCTTTGTCCATTGTTTTGACAAATAATCTTAGTTGGCTCATACTTGACGAACCCACACATAATCTTGATACAGAGATGGTAGAAACCTTATCCGAAACCTTAAAACGAGCGATTAATAACCTCGTCAATCAAACTTTCATAATATCTCATGATGAATCATTCATAAGGTCTGATTATGATAAGATATACCTATTTAAAAGGGATAAATCAAAACAAGGGCCAACACAGGTAGAAGTTATAAATGAGAATCCTTGAAAATAAGAAAAGAAAAAAGAAAGAAAAAAACTTATTTTGATGCGGCTATCTCATATATTTTCTTCAACGCTGGGCATATTCCACTGAATGCTGCGAATAAAGCAATGTATTCCAACATGTATGTAATAGGTGGCCACAGATCTTGTAATACATTACCTGTTACACTACCCAGAAGTATCAATGCAATCACTGCAATTAGATAGCCATCGATTTCTTTGTCTGTGATGTTGATTATCCCGACAATAAAACCGAATATCGCTAGTAATGGTACCCAGACGTTTGTATACCCTCCTGATAATCCGCCGATTATGGCTATGATAACACCGAGGATAAAGAGATATCCTCCTATCATTTCAATTGTAGTTTTCTTTGCCATATTATATCACCGTGTTAATAACACCCATCAAATTTAAAAATGTGATGTTAGGCAAATGACGAAATAATATAAATATTCAAATTTCCTCTGCTCTTCTCATTTTAGTTTTATGACTGAAAGAAACAAATATTTTTAGGGAATAATGTTTTATGAGCTAGCCAAACCATCATTCCCAACCCAACCAATCAAACAAAAAAATCAAAACCAAAACCCAAACAAAAAACCCAAATCAACCCAAAAAAATAATCCAACCAAATCCACCAATCGTCACTAAACAATCCAATCAAATCAAAGCCAATCAAACCAACCAAAAAACCAAA
>JAGGTN010000001.1 GCA_021163645.1 Microcaldota archaeon
AATATCATCAAAGAAGTAAAGTTGAGACTGTCTTCTCTGTTATAAAAAGAAAATTCGGTGATGAATTATATGCTAGAAATATAAACATGAGAAAAAAGGAAGTTAAACTTAAACACTTGGTTTATAATTTATATAGAAAAATTATTTTTTTATTGGATGTTTTCTACACAGCCGATTGGATTGGTTTGATTCAAAAATCTATGAAATTTGATTTCAAACTCAATACTGAATTAGATAAACCGAGGAGGATAAGATAATATTTAATATTTTAAATATACAAGATATATTTTAAATATGTTTCTCATTAAAAATATATTATGACGGGTTTAAATAATAAAAAGTTAGATATTAGGACTCCTTCATTTAGTACCTTTTTATTTTCACTTATATTTGGATTTATGCTTATAGTAATAGTTTATAGTAGTAATGTAGATAAGCATTCAATAAATGCTAATCAATCTTTACCTACCTCTATTTCTTCTTCACCACATTTGCTAGTACATTCTATTGATATTACTAGTAATTCCAGTTCAAAATCTATAACTACAGACTCACCATATAGAATCCCACCAGTCATACCTTCAACAGGATGTCAATACATTGAAGATGGTTCTGGAATAATCTTACCGATATTACGAAGTGATGGCACCATGATAGAAAAGCATAATTATTGTATTGATAATAATCATCTGGTTGCTTATGTTTGTTTGCCTAGGATAACTGATGGCAAAATATCTGCTGCTCATGAGATAACATGTAATGATTATCAGTATTGCAATTCATCTGCAAGAAAATGTGTGCAAAGATATACTGATTGTCATGATTCAGACTCGACGAGTAGCAACCCATTAATGATTACAGGAACGGTTAGTGTTCATGATGAGTTGACAGGCGCTCCAGTTGATTTTACTGACTACTGCGGTCCAGATGGGTTACATGAATATTCATGTGATTCAACTACTGGGTACACAGAAATAGTTTATCCTACTTCTTCTCATTATGGGTGTGAAGATGGTCATTTTGTATATGCTGGATATTCAGATTGTGAAGATAATGAAATAGGGATAGACCCTTTCTTTGGTGGTGAAATTAATGTTACCTGGCCAGATCTTACAACAGAAACTTACTATGACAGGGTGAAACATATTAGTATGGAAGCAAGTGATGTTACTGGAGATTGGTGGGATGACTATGACCTTGATTTTAACATGGAATTAATAAATGATACTTATTGTAATGATACTTGTGATACACCAGGATATTCTCTTATCAATTGCTCTGATTATGCAACTGAAAATGGTATTGCCAATTGTGTAAGAGTATGGCAAACTGATGGTATAGTCGGTAATGATAATTGTGACAGAGCATATTGCGTTGCTGATCAATGCACTCATGTGGCTGATAAACCTAATAAGAATTTCTTATACAAAGGGCAGGCCATTGGCTTTTTCTATCCGTGCGATTCATATACACTGGACAGCTGGTGCATAGTTACTCAAGGAGCGATATATCTTGGCATTTACAATGGACCACTTTATGGTAATCCTGAGACGGGTGAAATTGAAGAAGGTCATACCTATGATATGAGCGAACCTGGATGGGTCGTTGAACGCGGTTATCATGAACCATATATTGATGATCATGGATTGGATGATTGGCTATGGTATTGGGAGCAATATAAATGCGGAGGTACTGGTTCATATACTTTAACAAGAAGTATTGAGCAATGTGTTCCAGGAAGTCATTTTCATCCTTATGGTTCTTGTGTGCATCTTGGTGGTGATGATGATGGGGCCAAAGACATGGAAGTAAAAAATGAGATTATGACCTATGATGAATGGATGAAAAGTGGTAGACATAAGAAATGGTTAAATGGAATGGATAGATTTATGAAAAGATATTCTGGCCTAAACGGATATAAATATTTGTCATATAAAGAAGCAAACGAATCTGAATATTATCTTGGCTACTTAGGATATTTAACAGTTGAAAGGAATCATACAGTTTATGATTATCCAATAATGAATCCGTTATATATGTTTTGGTTGGCAGATAAAACATCACCTGTTAAAGGATTTAAGATTGGTGAAGCACCACATTATGAAGAAAGTGTTGATAAACAATATTTTTCAACACTCGGTAAGTTTGATTCTAAGACACAACAGTATTTTAAGGATATACATAAACAGTTCAGAGATGCTTTTATAAAGGCACTTGGAAGGAAAAATGTTGTATCCAATATTACGCAAACAGATATGCCTAGCAAAGAGGTTTCTAAAAATGTTAATGCAACATCAACATCATGGCCACCATCACATCTAATTGCTGACCCGTACAGAATTTTCTGTAAAGATTCAGATAGTGGCATAACATCCAACGAGCAGGGAACGGTTAGATGGACTCCTTTACCTTCATTGCTGTCTGGTGGAGAGATGCCCATTGAAATAAGTATGACAGATTATTGTGCTAATGATAATACGGTGTATGAATTCTATTGTGATAGAGGCAAACCACGGATGAATTTAATATCTTGTGAAGATGGTAAAGTATGTTCAGATGGTGCCTGTATCCCACGAGATAATGTTAATTATTATTGTAATGATAGTGATGGCGGTTTTGTTGTTAATGTGAGTGGGCATGTACAGATAATCGACGCACACACTGGAGAAGTTCTTCATGATAATTATGATACTTGTCTCAATAATCTTACATTGATAGAATATTATTGCCGTTCACCATATGATTCTAATATTATGAATGCAACATATGATGCTGTTATGATTAATTATTCAAATTGGCGTAACAGCAATACATATTTAATGAACTGTTCAAGTGGCCAGATGAATGAAATAATGTATAAGTGTATAGACCCTGATTATGACCCGTTTAATTACACAGCTGCATATGCCACACCATCTTATGTTACAACTGCTTGGCCGTTCAGTGGTAATGAAAGTTACCCTGATTATTGCCCGGATGATGGCCGGCAGATAGGTTACATGATGGAACAAGAATGTGCGAGAACTTCTGTTGACCATAGTGATCCCGGTTGGCTGGTCCATCGATCTGAGCATAGATTAGACCCGTCTGGCAGGGGATTCTGTTATTGTAACTATTCAGAAGATGATATCGAACATGCATCAACATTGAGATGCAGTAATGAAAGTGGTTATGGCCCGCCACATTATTATGCATACAACAAATGTCGGTTGGCAGGTAGAGATACTACATTATGGTATTTTGATGAAGGTTTTTGGGGACCTCCATCAGACCCAATGGCAAGACCTCCTTGGGACAAAACATCATATGGTGGCAACATAACATTTGGTTTTCCTGATTGGGACCCTGATGCTTTTGCATGGAATGTATATTCAGATACTTGTGTCTGGGATTGGGAAACAGGTACATCCTATTTATACATTTATTATTGCAATGAAACAGACCCAGAACATGAAAAGATAAGCAGAGATATTTATACCTGTAGCTTTATGTGTGATTGGACAATGCCAATATCATACTGTGATCCAGTTGATGATGGTGATGGTGGTAAGAAAAAATTAACAGATGAAGAAACAATTGAACGGTTGGATAACTGGCTTGCAGAACTTAATGGTAATGTTGGCATCTCTGCAAAAGAAGTGAGAGGTAAATTTGGTAATGACTATTATAAAGCCCCTGAATTTGATAAGAAGTTTAGGATATGGAAATCTCAAAGATACCTTAACTATCTCAAAAATAAAAATATTTCTCAGGATAAATATAATAAGATTAAAACCTTGCTTGATAAGATATATAATGTTACATTTGAATAAACGACTGCATTCAAAATAATATGCCTTTTTTCAGTGTAAAAAATCATTTATAAATCTATCCATTGCACTAACTTTAGGAAAACGTAAAGTAGATGTTTTGGTGATTTAAAAACCGTAAAATTTAGTCCCGGTAATTTGACAAAAAACTAAAACCATGTTCGGTTTATGAACAAATTATACTAATTTGATTCTTTCTGTATATAGAATGTTAAATTTTACGAATTCCTAAAAAGAATTTATATGCAGGAATAACATATATTATTTTATTTTCTAATTTGATTAATTTTTCTGTATCATAACTCAATATCCATCCCTCTTTTAAACCAAAATTGTCCATAAACTTAATTAAACCAGAAGTATCAATTTTACCATACTTGATCTCAATTGGCATGACCTTTTTATCAAGGAGTATAGCATCAACCTCGTTTTTATAAGGGTCTCTCCAAAAAAATTCAGCGTCTAATAAATTTATTATTATAGATTCAAAAATTCTCGATCGGCTTAAGTTATCTTTTTTAAAACATAGGTCTACTGAATTTACTGTCGGATAAAATTTCTTAAGTTTTCTTTCAACTTTCCTTCTATTCTTAGAATAGTTATATAACTTTTGTATAAGATAAGACTTTTCTAAATAATTAAGATAATCTGATAATGTTTGTCTGGATATATTCATATGATTAGCAAACGAAGATATTTCAATTATCTGCCCTGGCTCTTCTGTTATAACATTTATTATTGATTCTAAAATAGATGGATCTCTAACTTTAAATGTCTGTGGGATGTCTCTGTATATCACCTTTTCTACAATACTTTCTTTAATATATTTCTTGATAATGTATTTATCTTTTATTCCAACCATCTCAGGAAACCCTTGAATCTTAATATACTCATCAAAAGCCTTAAGCAGTTCTTTTCTGTAAAGTGATATTGGCTGATAATTAATATTTTTAAATACAATATATTCTTTAAACGATAAATGATCTATTTTAAACTCAAATATTCTCCCGCCCAAGGTTTCTTTACTCCCTTTTCTAATAAATAAAGATTCTGAGCCAGAAATAATAATTTTTATCCTTTTACCAAAAACATCATATAATGTTTTTATCTGGTTCTCCCAATCATTAACTTTTTGTATTTCATCAAACAAAATTATATATCTTCCAGAATATAGATTAACATTCATCAATTTTTCATATTCATCTATCACTTCTCTTATTCTTACATCTTTGAATTCATCAAAAGAAAAATAAACAATCCTCTTTGGATCAAACTTATCTTTTATATAATCCTCTACTATCTTTAACATAATGGTGGTTTTTCCAACCCTTCTTAAACCTGTTAAAGAGACAATTTGTTTAAGAGGCAATACTTTTTTGATCTTTTTGTATATTTCTCGTTCTTTATATTCCACCCTAAATTCCTTTTTCCACCATGGATTAAAATCTATCAACTCATCTTTAATTTGTGTCATTTTAAATCACCATATAATCGATTTTATGTTAATTACATTATACATGAATTTTATAAAGGTTTGTTTTTATTCTGATAGATAGTTTCCTTTCCATAAGGAAGCTTTTAATGAAATCTTTCCTTTTTATAAGGAAGGTTAGAATTTAATTCCAATCCACATAAAATAATTTCTTACTTAACCAAATTAAAGATTAAGTTAAGATAAGTCAATACCTCACAGTTTAATTGAATTTAATTCATACTCCTTTTATATTCTTCGATGAACCGTGCAACCAAATCCCTGTACTGAACCCTGCCAAAATCTTTGTTTAAATCGTCCTCCAAATCAGCAATGAAAACGTCGGGATTTTGGATATAACTGTCAATGCGTTTCAGGTTTTCAATTAATTCCTTTCTTTTATTTTCAATGGTTTTTGAATGCCTTTTAATGGTTTTAACATCGGTTGAATATACTGGACTACCGTTCTTATCATTGACAGTATCACGGAGCAGGACATAAAATATTGCAGCATCAAGGTCGTCAATTGAAATGTTATGCTTTCTTGCATACAACTCCTTATAGAAAATCAATTGCATTGTATAGTTGGAATTCTTAGGTTTTTTACTGGTTTTATAATCAATTATCCATAACCTATCGCCTTTGAATACTGCATCAATCTTGCCCGTCAGCCTCTCCGCCCAGTCCGGTCTAAACCCAAAAATATCTTTTATGCCTTCGCTTCCAACATTAATCTTCTCTTCAGCACTAATCTGTTCAATGTTAGGGTCCGACATTTTCAATGTGTCAACACATTCATCCCATTGCTTTTTCCATAACATTTCATCATCAGTCACTGCCTTCCTATTATTCATATACATCTGCTCATAGAACTTATGAACATTTGACCCCAAATCCAACGCTTCAGTTGACTCTCCAGAAATGCCGAGCACCTTATTAATGAATATGTCAATGGGCGGCGATGTCAGAGATGAATATGATAATGTTTTAAATCCGTTTCTTAATTTATCAGTTATCAACTGCTTAATCCATTCGTTCTTGTCAACCTTAAACGCTCTAACTGTCTTGACTAAACTGTCAATATCCCTTTTGTTATTAAGGTAACCAATCATTTCAGAAAACAACGAGGCGTAAGACAGTTCAATGTCATCCCTGACTGCTTCTCCATTACTTATAGGGATATAATCATACTCCTCAGCAGTGTTTAATATATACTTTTCCTTAAACTTCTTGGTCCTGCCGTTGTCAGACAGCAGAACAAACAATTTATACCTTGCACGTGTAAATGCTACATAATCAACCCTGACAGATTCTTCATTAATCTCATCTTTGTCATACGCAGGAGTGATTGATGATAATATTGCATGCTCGGTGTTCTCTATCAACTTATACCCGCTTTGTGTTGGCGACGGTAGATAGATGACAACGTCATAAGCTAAACCTTTTGATTTGTGGACTGTTGTCACTGATATCTTTTTCTTACCAGATTCCCTTTGTTCTGATACATCAACCAGATGAAGATAAAGCAATATATCATTCGGCTTGATTATCTCAATCTGTTCATAATACTTGAGAACTGCATTATATAGTTTAACTGTTGAGATTATGCCCTCCTCACCAAAAGCCACACTGACAGGCAATATATATTTTTCAAACAGCGTTTTAAGATTCTTGGCAAAATCGTGTTCCTTGCCGGGTGCAAAGTTAACCAACTCAACCATCTCAATAAATTTACTGAAATTTTTATTATTTTTTATATCATCAAACCTAACACCAACCACATACCCTTTACTGTTCTTTCTCCTGTTGACTGTATAGACCTTAATCAACTCTGCCATGTTGACTCCTGAAAACGGCGATGATACGCCGTTAACAAGCTTTTGAGGATCATCAATATGAAACAATGAATCCAATAAATTAATGATGCCTTCCTTGACTATCAACGATCCCAACTTTGGTGTGGAACAATAATGTTCAATGTCATTCTCAGACAAATAATGGCTTATATCTTCGGCCTGCTGATTGGTCCTTGTTATTATCCCAATTTCCCTGCCTTTGTTTTTAGTTATGATGTGCTTGATTACAAGATTTCTGTCATCATTGTTTATCAACTTATAATAAACTTCTCCTCTGCAATCATTATCAGATTCCAATTTTTTTGCTTCATTAATCATTTGCAGGTTACCGGAATTAGTCTCCATGAACTCTGCAGAATAATCTATTATCTCCTGGCATGAC
Source organism: Microcaldota archaeon (assembly GCA_021163645.1). Taxonomy (GTDB): domain Archaea; phylum Micrarchaeota; class Micrarchaeia; order Anstonellales; family JAGGTN01; genus JAGGTN01. The sequence continues at coordinate 7,519 of JAGGTN010000001.1, forward strand.
CGATAATTCTGTTTTAATTCTTCAACTTTGCACTCTTCACTAAACTCTCTAAAATTTACTAAACTTCCCCCCTGGAATCCAAATATACTTTGCTTGGCATCGCCGACTAAATAAAACCGAGTATGATGCTCTTTGTTGAATTTGTTGGCTGCAATCCTTGCAACCTTCGCTTCTAAGATGTTAGCGTCCTGCAGTTCATCAACGAACACATAATCATAATCAAACACTGTATGCTCATGCTCTTTAATAAATAAGTACAACATATCAGAATAATCATAATATCCCTTGTCCTGTTTGAACACCTCATAATCCTGGTAAACATTGACCAGATGATTTAAGAACCTTTCATAATCATCAATCTTATAGCTTCCGAGTTCTTTTTTCGAGAGTTGGTTAAGGTAGCTTATAATTTGTGTTTTGTGTTCTTTTATCTTGTCAACTGTGATGTCATAGCATCTTATATAATCAATCATGCTTATTATAGAAGTTAATAAATTAGTTTTAATGAAATCCCCACTGTAATTGAACACTTTTCTGTCAATCAGCAAACGATAGATAATGAATTTTTTAACAGAATCATCTATCATTTTAAAATTATCTTGGTCCAGCTTGCTAAGTGCAAACGAATGGAATGTGTGTACTTCAACATCATAAGATTTGTTCCCCAACCGTTCACTGAGCCGTTCTGTGATTTCTTTAACAGCAGAATTAGTATATGTAATGCACAAAATCTTTGAAGGGTCAACATTTTCGTCTTCAACTAATCTGATAATCTTTTGGATTATGTTTTCAGTTTTGCCAGTTCCTGGCCCTGCCCTTACAAGAATATCTGTTTTATCTATATCATCTTTATGGTTCATATTATTTTTATGCACTATTTGTTTTTTAAATATATGTTAAAGTGTATAATAAGGAATTAGATATTATAAAATATATTAATAATCGCAAGATATCATAGCAAAGCGATTTTACCTGCAGGAGTAATATCAAAGTTATCGTTAAGAAATCCTTTTATTTTTAATTTTTTAAGATACAAATATAATAATCCTCTTGTCTTTCCGAACTTCTCAGCAGCTCTGTTGACATTAATCTTTCCATCCTTATTTATCATTTCTAAAATCATTCGTTCCGTCTCATTCAAGTCATAAGACATCTTAGGCAATTCAATAAATTCATTGTTTTCCTCTGTTGAATAATGAATAGAAGTTACCATATCATCACGGGCATATACACCATAAATCACACCCAGCATGAGTGTCTTTCTCCCACCTGTAATACTAACATAAATTTGATTATCTTTTTCATACTCCTTTTCAATCAAGCTAACTGTTGCTTTAGCAATCTGATAAACATCATATTGTTTTATGTAAACAATTTCAATTTTCATCACGGTCGAAAACATCTTTCTTATCGATAAGATATTTTTCTTGACTGTCTCATCTGGCTTATCGCTTACGATGAGTATGAGCTTATCAGGTGAAAACCTATGAATACTTGGCATTACTGGCTCGATTGAATAAAAAGTTGCTATTAATACTTTATCTTTTCCTTCCATACAAAAGCGATATAAATTTTAATGTTTAAAAATTTATCGGACTGTTGAATTATCAATTAATAGCTGCCGAATTCGTCCTAGCTAAAATATAGGTGATGTAAATGTGTAATCCTGTCGGTGAAGTAGCGGATTTTATCGATATAGTTAATGATTATATTTTGAAGAATAATACGAAGGATATCCCAAAATTAATAGGTGATTTTGAGAGGAAAGGGTATATGATTTTCTTTAAGAAGATAACATCTCAAGAATACCTAAATAAACAACTCGTTGAAGAAGAATGCGAAAATTTCATATCAAATGCTTCGCATGATGCTTATCTCCATAATGGGATATATCAAGGCACTATTGTATTTACTCCTATGTTTTCGTTCCGAAATTTATGGTATCTGGTAAAACATGACGCAACAAATATTTTACCTGAGCACACAACTGAGATAAAACACGTCTATGATTTTATATATGATATCTCTGTGAAGAAAAATAAGGGAATGTCAGTATTGGGTCATAAATATAATAAAAAAGGTGTAAAACCAAACAATAATACTAACATATATGTGATGTGTGCTTATCTTGTAGATATTAATATGCTTAAAGATCGAGCAAGGAATGGAGATAAGAGAGCAGGTGAGACATTGAGAATAACAATCCCTAAGAAAAAGCATTTTCAATCTCCACATCATTTATTCGATTTGCATTGATGCTTAAATTATTTTTACCGTATTTTTCCATGATTATCAAATGAGTTATCAGTGCTCCAGGTTATCATCATCACTATTTCTTATTATATAAGCCTTTGGTCTTTGTGGCCTTACTTTGGTTTTTTAAGTTTGTGTTCTTCCAAAAGCCATTTCCATAAGGGGATGTATTTTATTTTATTTCCATCTTCAACTTCTTCTTTTTCATAATCTTTGGTTATCACAAGAAGATTTTTGCACTTCAATTCATCGCTTGCTTTCAATAACGCTTTAATCTCTCTTGTTTTTGTTTTAGGATATGATATATCATAACACACTTGAATCAATTGTTCAACATTCAAACCTTTCCTTACAACAAAATCTACCTCTTCATGAAGTGGATTCTTCCAATACGACAATTCCACAGAAGGATCGCTGACTGCTCGTTTGAACAGTTCATTAGCCACCTGTTGTTCGTATAAGTGGCCCATATTTTTTTGCTTTATTGATAAAGCATTAACAAAGCCATGGTCTGCAACATAAATTTTAATAGGGTATTGCAGCACGTCCTTTATTTTGTAAGAGAATATAGAAGTATGATTAACAAAGAAGGATTGTTTTATGTACCTATAATACTCCATTAAAGTAGCTTTACCTATTTTTATCCCGATTGACTTCATCCATTTATGAGCCTTTGAAAAACTAATGTATCTTGAATAATTGTTAATAATATATTTCATAAAAGTTTCTAAAGCCAGAATGTTCTCTATTTTATATCTTTCAATTATATCCCTGGCAATTATTGTAGAAAAGTACTCTTTGAGAAGTTTTAGTTTTTTGGTATCCTCCTCCACTAAAACAATTTCCGGGAACCCCCCATAGCTTAAATATTCATTTAATAATCTCATCAGCTCAGGCTTTTTAGAGCTGTAACTCAAACTTTTAGCAGTATAGTCAAAATTCTTGAATTTTAAGAATTCTTTAAAACTCAATGGGAAAATGTAGTTAGTAATGGTTCTCCCCCTCAATACGGTAGGTATTTCAAAACTAGATAGCTTTGAAGATGAGCCAGATATAAAAAGTATAATATTAGGGTCTTCTGCAATTCTTTTTGCCCATTTTTCCCAACCCTCAACATTTTGAATCTCATCAACAAAAAGATAAATTTGCTTGTTTGTTTTGAAAGTTTCCTTTATCGTTGGAATAAGTTC
>JAGGTN010000014.1 GCA_021163645.1 Microcaldota archaeon
GTCAATATGCTTGTCACTTTCAAACTGCTGTGATATTTTTCTTTTGATTACTGCCTGTCGCAGTAATCTTTCACTTTGATTATTTGTATATGGTACACCTCTATATTTAAGGAATGTAAACCATTCGTCTGAATACTTGAATATCAGTATTGGAATTTTCAAAATATTTTGAAATAAAGGTGTTAGCTGATAATAAAAAAGATGCAAAAGATAAGATTAAGTCTTTATCAGAGGATGTTCTGAGCAATCCTATAATTGATGATTTTGAGATTTTAACAGTTGAAAATACTGATAAATAAGCAGTCCAAAGGCTAAATCAGAAATCCAACAAGGTATAATGGGAGTGTGACGATGCCTTTTGAATAATCAAGTTTATTGCTATCGACCAAAAGGAATCCTTTATCAAGTTGCTCAGGGGTTTTTGAAGGACCACCAACTTCAATTATGTTTGATTTATTTTTGTATGTTATTCTATAATCAGGTTTTTTCTCACCTGATAAGTATTCAACATTAAACCCTGCATACTTGAACGCACTAACAACTGTATCCTCCCTCAGCGCTCCTAAATTTTCATAGGTAGTCAAATGCTTAGCCAACCCATACCGTATAGCAGATGATGAGAATAGATATTTTGGCTCCTTTCTAAGTTTTGCCACACTACTTCTCTCTGACAACACTGGAATTAATAACGAAGCAACAGTGAACGCATTTAGTATGTTTGATGCAGTAGTTTTTGAGCATTCTGCCACATCAGTAAACTTTGAGAGTGAAATCCTGTCTGGTTTGCTAAGGGATAAGGTGTTAACTATTTTCCTGGCGGTTAGAGAAACATCAATGTTAAACCCTGAAATTTCAGGAAAATCATCAAGGATAATCTTTGCGACCACAGAATCTGCCACTTCTTCTATCGGTCTTTCAAATGCTAATGGAAAACCATACCTGAGATATTCTCTAAATTCTGCAACTAAATCAGGAAGATTCATCAGAATAGCTTTTGCCTTAACATATGCATCCTCTGGTGATGATAGGAATAATTCTTTAGAACAAACATCAAACTTTTGTTTGTATTTTAACCTTAAAAATTCTCTAAAAGTCAAGGGGGGAACTTCTTTAAAAACTGCCAGTCGTAATATTTTACTGTTTTTTGTTCTTATTCCGATTGCTGATGAGCCTGTACAAACAACTTTTAATTTAAAATTGTCATACAATATCTTCAATGCTTTATCCCAGCTTTTAATATCTGAGACTTCATCAATAAATAGAATATTTGTTTTTTTCAAAGAGAGATATTCATTAACAACTTCTATCAAATCTAAATCGTAATATGATAAAACTGTACCATCAATAAACATACTTCTTTGAGTTAATGATTGGTTGATGGAAATGGATTTGCCTATCCCTCTCAGGCCATAAAATATAAACATCTTCTTTTTGTTTTTAATCATTTCAGAAATCTCAAAATAGATATCCCTATGTCTATATTTTTTTCCTATCTTAATTCTTTCTGCCTTTTTTTGCTCCATCAGTTTAACAAAATCATATTTATCCATGAATATATTTAGGTAAGAAAGGTTTATAAAGATTGTCCATTTTTCTGGACAAAAAACAGATATTTTGTCCATTTTCTTAGACAATAAGCAAATTATATTTAAATAAAACAATTTATTGTCCATAATTTTAGACAAAATTAACAAAATTTATCCATTTTTCTGGACACTGATAAATCAAACAGTTTTTGATAAACCTGAAAATCAAATTTTAAAGAAGATATCAAGATTTATTCACAAGCACATAAATAGAATTTATATTAGAAAACATTTTAAATATTGCTCGCTCTTATTTTAGTATAGGTAATGAGGAGTCTAATGTTTTTAGGTTTTCAATTATAATTTTGGAGATGATGGTATGGCTAATAAAGAGCGTATGAAAAATAAAATGGAAATTTATGAGCAGAAGTATCCAGAGCTTGCTCCTTTGTTTGACGCACTTAAATCTTATCCTGGTTATGATAAACTTGCCAATTCAGTGATTAATACATGGGACTCTGAGTTGAAGAATGGATCGGATAAAAATATTATTATGGCCAAGATTTCTTGTGCTCTTGTTGATTTGATAATTAAACCCGGGACAGATATCAGTCAATCATTCGAGTTTTATTATGATTTATACAAGAATAATAATGACATTCGTATCCTGAAGGATCGATTCATTGATAGATATGATTCCATACTCAAAGAACGAATTCAGCAAAACATGTTCTTTCTTAGATTAAAAGATGCAACAGATGACCTTGCAGCTAGTGTATTTGGCGGGCTTCATGATAAAAATATTATTCCTACTCCTGTTAAACAAGTATATTATCAACCTGCTAATCTCTCTTTACTATCTCCAAAGGAAAAACTTGATAAGGTATTTTCAGGTGCGCTTACGCTGCCTCAGGTTACATCTGGATATTCTGTGTTTTCACAGGAGAAGGTTGCTACCTTGAAGTTTAATTTTTCTAAAGGGATAAATAATAGATATCTCCCTGGCAGTAGTTATGAAAATGTTGGCACCAAGACGTATGAGCCAGAAACCACTGAAAGTCTCAAAATAGATGTTGATGGAAAGACCGAAAATGTACAGATTCATATCGGTATGCCAGATGAAAGGACAAAGAAATATGATCCTGAAACATACATGCAGACTTATCTCTATCATATAGCGTTCGACTTATTTGGCAATTATGATGTATACAGTGATTTGAAATATTTTGATTATGATATGAAGATTGAAAACAGTGAGCCGATATTTATCGTAAAAGCCCCGACTGGTGAGAAAACTGAAGAGCAGGAATTGAGACAGGAATTCTGGAATAGATTTAAAGATCCTAATTTTAGGAGATGGATATATGGGGTTTCAATGTTTGGTAGGAGTTATGTTGATATTTTAGATGAATATTGTTTGGATAACTATGGCTCCAAGAATTATTGGGAATATTTCTTTGAGCACAGTGATGATCCAAATAAGCTATTAACTACGATTCTTGATAATGCGAAATTAAGGTATCCAGAACATCTTATTGATAAAACACTTGCCAATGACGAGATATTGGATAAGAGCAAGGTTAGGATATCTGAGATACAGAATAATGTGTTAAACGTTTATGAGGATTATTTAGACGGCAAAAAAACAGTTAATGATGTGTTGGGTGCAATAAGAGGACTTAGCTTTATGGATAATAAATTATACAACGAAATCTCTTCATGGTTTAACAGTCATAAAGGCAAATATGCTTTGGGTGCTGTCATGATTGCCCTTGTGGTTGGTGTCACTGCTAAGAAAGAAGGCGATGAAAGGATAACTGCTGGTGAATTTGTAGATATCATGAAACATGATTCGCATGTTAATGCAGGTTATCTTAAATATAATTCTTCTGTTCATGCGAAGAGTTTCATTGGTGGTGTAAATATTCTGATCTCTGTAGAAGATTTTCTTAGGAAAGAAAAGATGAGTTTCAACGAAATGTTGATGTATCTTCAATCATCAGAATGTAAAGGGGAATGCGCTCGCATAATAAATGGATTAACGAAAATATTGTATCCTTATGCTAAAAAAAATAATCAGATTAAAAGGACAAGCGAAAAAGAATTTAGGGAATCACTTCTTAATATGCGTAAGAGTTTTATGTTCCCGTTGATGATTATGGGATTTGGCGGGAGATTAGGTTTAGATTATTCTATGATAGCGAGATTTGATGATACATTTAAAGGATTTTGGGAGGCTGGTGCTGGTAAGAATCTGCGTAATGCTGTCCAAAAGAAGGATAGTGCGATTAAAGGTTTCTATGTGCCTGAGATAAAATTCCTTAATCTATCTCCAGAAGCTTCTTATAGAATAAGTTTAAATGTGGATAATCTGAGGTATACGTGGAATAAAAAGGAAAATGATATGATAAAGGATGGGAAGATATCTGCTGAGAATACTGTTCTATTTGAAAAACCCAATTTGAAGATAAATTTTGTCACTTACAAGGATAAAGAAGGCAAGACAGTAAGGAAGATAGGTAATGAAGAGTTCATTGTTATTATGAATATTGATACTGGGTATGATGCTAAATATTCTCACATTGATAAGAAAGGTGAACTGAAATCAGAGGATATTAAGGGGGGTTTGGCTCCTTATACTTGGGCCCTTGTAACTATCCGTGATGAGAATGGTAATGCGGTTGGTGTGCCACAGACAACGATGTCTGACAGTAACGGTGTTGTTGAGGTAAAATTTGATGTGTCCAAACTAAAAGATGGTCATGTGTATAAGGTATATGGTATTCCTATCAGGCATGATATTCTTGATCCTAGTGTGGCAGTCCCGCCTGATAAGGAGGAGCTTTTAGGATATATAACAGTAGGCGAGACAGAACAGGTAATAGAGGTATCATCAGCAGAGGTGCCTCCAACTGTTCAGAAGATAGATATTGATTATGCTGTTGCCAGTGGTGATATTGGTTCTTATTA
>JAGGTN010000044.1 GCA_021163645.1 Microcaldota archaeon
GTTGGGTTGGCTTGAGAACTCATCTCGTAAAACAGGTCAAATAAAACAAGAGGAGCAAATAAAATAAGTAGAGTAAGAGATTTTCCAACACCAAAGTGTTAAAATCATATTAACACTTTTTAAATGTTTTGGTGCTAAAAAGATATATATGGATGACTTAGAAATTGTCGAGTTTTGTAAGAAAGTAAATTTAATATCTCGTAGGGATATAGATAAAACTGTAATAGTTGTTTTGCGTTCTGTTTTGTCTATGGGCTATCCTGTAGGCAGTACTGAGTTGGCAAGAATAAGTGGTTTGCATAGGTTAACTTGCAGATATCACTTAGAGAGATTAAAGGATTTTGGCCTGTTGGATGAAGAGAATGGTAAATATAAGATGCATTTTTCATCGATCAGAGAATACGTTGTTTATAGGAGGAATGAAATGTTAGCCATGTTTAGAGAGGTTGAAGAGATAGCAAAAAGAATGGATGAGGAATTTTCTGGTGTTTGGGGTGAGGATGATGAGCAAAGAGGAAAGAAAAGAAAAAGAAAAAAAAGAGAAAGGTTATTTGCCAAGTGGTGATAACGAAAAAGTTGAAGAGATATCAGGGAAAAGGTTAGGGGATGAAAAGGAATATGAAAAAGAATTACCTAAGCCTAAAAGGTTTTTGATCCCTGATTGTGAAGATAGATATTTGCGATTGCAAGCAGAATTTCAAAATTATCGTAGGAGAGTAGAAAAGGAAAAGGAGCGAATGGCTTTGGAAGGGAGTGAACGATTAATACTTAAATTATTGCCTTTCTTTGATGATTTTAAGCTTGTTGTTGATGAAAGAAATAAAGACAGGAAGCATAAAGAATTGCCTGTAGATGTGCTAATACATTTATTCAATAAATTAAATCATATTTTAAGTAAAGAGGGTTTGCATGAAATGAAGCTTATTGGTGAAAGATTTAATCCGACGTTTCATGAAGCCGCGTATTATCGTGAAAGTGATGCAGAATCTGGAACAATCATTGAAATAATCCGTCCAGGGTATATGTTTAAGGATAGAGTATTAAGACACGCGATTGTTGGTGTTTCAAAAGGCCGGTTGAAAAAGGAAATTAGGAAAGAAGAGAGAAGATATGAGGATGATAGAGAAGGTTATACTCAGATAGTAAGAAAGAAAGATGAAAAAGAAAAAAACAGGAAATGAAATAAATTTTTATTTTGTTTGTTTTGTTAGGAAGTTGTTGAGAAGTTTATTTTTTATGTTGGTTATGTTCAAATTAAATGAATGGATCAAGAGGTGAGTATATGACAAAAATAATAGGAATAGATTTAGGTACGAGTAATTCTGCTGCTGCGGTTTTAGAAGGTGGTAAGCCGGTAGTGATTCCGAGTGCAGAAGGAATGACGAGATATGGAAAGGCATTCCCATCTTATGTTGCATTTACTAAAGACGGACAGTTATTAGTTGGCGAACCTGCCCGAAGGCAAGCTGTTACAAATCCTGAAAATACTGTCAGCGGGTTTAAGAGGAAGATGGGTACTAATTTTAAGTATAAAATCATGGGTAAGGAGTACCGTCCTCAGGAATTATCAGCGTTCATATTACAAAAGATAAAACGTGATGCTGAGGAATTTTTAGGTGAAAAGGTAGATAAAGCGGTTATAACTGTCCCAGCATATTTCAATGATAATCAACGACAGGCCACTAAGGATGCGGGTAAGATTGCTGGCTTAGATGTTGTACGGATAATTAACGAACCCACTGCTGCTTCATTAGCTTATGGTCTTAATAAAAGCAAAGAGGAGCAGAGAATACTAGTTGTTGATTTAGGTGGAGGAACCTTAGATGTAACAGTCTTAGAGTTTGGAGAAGGTGTTTTTGAAGTCAAGAGCACTTCAGGGGATACTCATTTAGGCGGCAGGGATATGGATGATAAAATTGTTGAATTCCTTGTCCAGCAGATTAAAGATGAGTTTGGTGTTGATATCACTCATGATTTACAAGCTATGCAGCGTTTAAGAGAGGCATCTGAGGAGGCGAAGATTGAGTTATCAACAGTTCTTTCCACAGATATCAACCTGCCATTTCTAACAAAAAAAGACGATCAACCGATCAATTTTTCTTATAGATTAACAAGAGCGAAATTAGAATCATTAGTTAAACCTGTTGTTGAACAATGTCGTAAATCAATTGAGAATGCGATTAATGATGCAAAAATCGATAAGAAGGATATAGATAGGATTATTCTGGTTGGTGGACCGACACGTATGCCTATTGTGAGAAAGTTCATTGAAGATGTGGTTGGTAAGAAAGCAGAGCGTGGGATTGATCCAATGGAATGCGTTGCACAGGGTGCTGCGATTCAGGCAGGTGTGCTTTCAGGGGAGGTACATGATCTATTACTCTTGGACGTAACTCCTCTTTCATTAGGTATTGAGACTTTGGGTGGCGTATTCACAAAATTAATAGATAGAAATACTACGATTCCAACAAAGACGAGTAAGATATTTTCCACAGCAGCTGATGCGCAGACTTCTGTTGAGATTCATGTGCTACAGGGCGAGCGACCGATGGCAAAAGACAATATTGAATTAGGTCGTTTTAGTTTGGTAGGAATTCCTCCTGCTCCAAGGGGTGTTCCGCAAATTGAAGTAACCTTTGATATTGATGCAGATGGAATCCTCCATGTTACTGCAAAGGATTTAGGCACTGGCAATAAACAGGATATGAAGATTGTTGCTCCATTAAAGATGGACGATGCTGAGATAGCCAAAAAGATAAAAGAAGCAGAGCAGTTCGCAGAACAAGATAAGAAACAGAAAGAATTGATAGAGGCCAGGAACACAGCAGATTCATTAATCTATACTACTGAGAAGACATTGAACGAGTTTAAAGATAAGGTGAATCCAGAGATTAAAGAGAAGGTGGACAAAGCATTGAAAGAATTAAAGCTCGTGAAGGAAACAGATGATACAGCTAAGATTAAAGAAAAAAGCGAAAACCTTAAGAATGTAGTCGAAGAAATCGGAACACAGATATATCAACAGGCGTCAGCACAACGTCAGCAAACATCAACAGAGAAGAAAAAGGGTAAAAAAATCAATCCGAATGAATCCAAGGATGCTGATTTTGAGAAGGTGGATGAGTGAGCAAGTAGATGAGTGAGCAAGTGAGCAGGGAATGGATGTTGGAATAGTGTGGACAGATTAAAAGTTGAAAACTAAGAATTAAAGAGGAATAAAAAATAAATAAAAGAGGTGGTGAATATGGCTGACAAAAAAGAAAATAGAAGAAAGGTTTTATTATGGGACCCAACAGCTGACATGATAGAGCCATTTTTTAGTTTTTCTTCATTATGGCCGTCATTGAATCTTGATGTTGGGGTTCGCGCACCGTTGATGGATATCGAAGATAGAGGTAATGAATTAGTTGTATCTATCGACATGCCAGGGATTAAAAAGGAGAATATCAATATTGAGGTTCAACCTAATTATTTAACAGTATCGGCTGAGTACAAGCGCAAGAAAGAGGAGAAAAAGAAGAATTATTATTTCAAAGAGAGGAAATTTGTTGGTTATTCTCGTTCTGCATCCCTCCCAGAAGAAGTGATTCCCAGTAAGGTGACAGCGAAGTATGAGAATGGTGTTCTTATTATTCACCTGCCGAAAGTTAAGGCTACTCATAAGAAGACGGGTGTTAAGATTAAGGTGCAGTAGGTTAAATATTTGGTGTAATAGGTTAAATATTTTTGATATTTATTTTTTATTTTTTTTATTAATATGAATTTTATTATTGTGAATTCTTTTTGTATGTTTGTTGTATGTGGTAAGGGTGTGCATAGATGAGTGATAATAAAACCGGGAAAAAGAGAGATTACTATGATGTCTTAGGTGTATCTAGGAATGCAACTGAGAAGGACATCAAAAAAGCATACCGTCGGTTAGCAATGAAATACCATCCTGATCGAAAAGGCGGTGATGCTGAAAAATTTAAAGAGATAAGTGAGGCCTATGCTGTATTGAGTGATAGTGAAAAAAGAAGAATATATGATCAGTATGGCCATGCTGGTTTTAACGAACGATATTCTGCTGAGGATATTTTTCGTGATGCTGATTTCTCTGATATATTTAAAGAATTTGGTTTTTCATTCAGCGATCCATTTGATATCTTTTCTTCTTTCTTTGGTGGTATGGGAAGAGGGGAAAGAAGACGAGCTCGTGTAAATCAAGATATAGGTTCTGATTTGGAATATCAATTAGACATCTCTTTAGAAGAAGCAGCGAAAGGAGTGAAGAAAGAGATGATTATCAATCATTTGGTTAAATGCTCTCGCTGTCAAGGTAAGGGTTATGAGCATGGTGGTGGGTATAAGGAATGTCCCTATTGTCATGGAACAGGCAGGATTCAACAAGTGAGACGTATCGGTGGATTTGGACGTATTATGACATCATCTATATGCTCTCATTGTCATGGAACAGGTAGGATTATAACTAAGCCATGCAATAGATGTAATGGAACAGGTAAGGAGAATAAGAGGGAGAAGATTATCGTTACTGTTCCTCCAGGTGTTGATACCGGTTCTACTTTGAGGCTCGCTGGGATGGGTGATTACGGAAGAGATAGTTCCGGAGATCTATTTGTAAGAATTAATGTTAAGAGACATAAACAGTTTGAACGTCGTGGAGATGATATCCTTATCGAGCTTCCTATTAGTTTTGCTCAAGCGGTGCTAGGTGCTGAGGTGAAGGTACCTGTGTTATTTGGTAGTGTTAAGATGAAGATACCTCCCGGTACTCAGCCGAATACATTGTTCAAACTTAAAGGTCAAGGTATGCCTAATCTATATGGGAACGGTAAAGGAGATGAATATGTTCGCGTAATGGTTGATGTGCCTAAGAATATCACAAGAAAACAAAAAGAACTTATCAAAGAGTTTGATCGTTTGAGCAATCATCCGAGTTTAGATGAGAACCTAAAAACCCGTTCAAAAACCAAAAAGCCAGATTCAAAACGTTCGCATGATCCTAATCTAATCAAGAGATTATTTAACATTAGGTGAAAATATTAATCTTGTTTGCGTTAATACTATACTCTTTTTCAGGTATTCACTGAGATCATTTTTGAGTTTTGGTCTAATATGATTCAACGCATCCCTCAAGTTATCTGTTACAAATGGTTTGTTATGGAATGCCTTCCTTACATTCTCACGCACTTGCCACACTCCTATCGGGATACAATATTCCTCATCAATCTCTCGAAAAACTACTACTCGTGCCTGTTTTCTTATTCGTATCAAATGTTCTGTGACTGCTATGCGAGCAGCGTAATAACCACCTGCTTGTGTTTCTGCATATTTTTTTCGGCCGGTGAAAGGTTCATACTCCTCATTAAATCCCCATGATGTACCCCATGGACTTTGTTTAGGCCATGCTTCGAATTGTTCATATTCCCAGTTGCCAGGGAGAAGTAGTATATAAAATCTGTTGAACAGGAATTCATTTTCATAGACAAAATAGCGATCGAGTTCTAGATAAGTCCTTATCTTGTTGAGATTATACTGGGTTATCATATCATCAACTGCTGTTATTGACCATCTGGTAGGTACGAGTTTCTTCTCCTTAGCTTGCCCCAATAGTCCTGATGTTAATAATCTGGTTGTATAATAAACATCCATCCCTGAATTATATAGTTCAATAACTGAGTCAATAGCTTTGACGTCATCATTGATTATTCTATAGACTGGTTTTGGGATTTTTGGATTATCTGCTAGTATAATGCTTTTAATATTTGTTTTATATCCATGTGGAGTAACATAAGGGTCGAATTCTGGATTAAAATATGGTCTGTTCTTAACCTTCATCTCAATATCTATCGGTTTGTGAGATAATACTATGTCCTGAGCATTCCTGAGTATGCGTTCTCTGGAAAAGATATTTGATATTCGTTCGCCTTTGATAGTGAAAGAGAAATTTTGTATAATGTCTTCATACGATTTACCGTAGAGTTTAGAATAATCAGAAATCATATCTTCTGTTTCAGGATCCATTGAAATAAGTGGCCCCCATCTTACTTTTGGATACCCATAACTACCCACTAGTATATTTGGTGGACTTGGGCCAAATAAACTATCACCTTGAATGGGTAATTTTATGTGGGAGAGTTTATTCTCTAATTTTGAATAGAATTTCTTTTTAAGTTCCTTAATTCTTTTCTTAGAACTTATGAACGTCTGGACTGACATATTGATAATTAATCGTTTGATATTTATATCTTTTTCTTATGTAGCTATTCCAAAATCAATATTATTCCATAAATGGTTATTCCCCTCTTATCCTGGTGATAACAACCTTTTCAAGTTCAATAGGTTTCCAGACATTTAAGGTTTTTATCGCAAAATCTAGTTTTGATTCACTCTCACTATGAATACGAAATAATGGTTCGCCTTTCTTAACCTTATCACCATGCTCACAGAATAACACAACTCCAGCGCCTTTATCACGCGGTGCACCAGCAGCTTTAGCAATATTAGCAAATGTACGATTATCAACATGAGAAACGCGACCACTCTTATTCGCGAGCACTTCATAGGTATACTCGCCAACTGGAATCTTATCAGATGTTATCTTAGGGTTGCCACCCTGAGCATCAATGATTTCTTTGAACTTTTTCAATGCCTTACCAGAATCAATTATTTTCTCAGCTATTTCATAACCTTGGCCGGTTTTTGCTTTACCAGCCATTTCTAAAAGCCGGCCTGCCAAGATGCAACTCTTCTCTTTAAGATCAATTGATCCATTTCCTTCAAGAACGTGCAACACATCAATCGTTTCAAGAGCAGGACCGAATGCATTACCAATAGGATCAGACCCATTGGTTATTAATGCTTCTATTTTCATATTCAACTGTTTACCTATCCGGATAAAATCATGCGCCAATGATTCTGCTCTGGACATATCTTCAATCTTTGCACCGCGGCCAAATGGGATATCGATAATCACATGCGTAGCATTCACACTTTTTTTCTTAGCAAGGATGCTGGCTAATAACATGCCATGCGGGTCCAAATTCAATGGATGCCTTATACGAATATACTTATCATCAACAGCAGCGAGATTCATTCCTCCTCCCCATACAACAGCACCATGCGTCTTCAACACAATTCTCTTGAATTCTTCGATGTTGAAATCAACATTGGCTAGGACTTCCATTGCATCAGCCGTTCCAGATGCAGAAGTAATCGAACGCGATGATGTTTTAGGAATGTAGCATCCAGAAGCAGCGATAATTGGGACAAGAATCATTGTCACCCGACCATTAACACCACCTATACAATGCTTATCCAGCACAACACGCTTCTTCAAATCAAGCACATCACCAGAAGATACAATAGCATCAGTCATACTAACGGTTTCCTCATCATTTAAATCTCGGATATAAACAGAAGTCATAAACGCTGACAGTTCTATATCGCTCAGCATACCAGCCATAGTATCATCAACGATTGTTTGAATCTGTTCATGTGATAATTGTTTATTATCCATCTTATCCTTAATATACCTGATCGATGCTGGGCGTGGCAGATGGAACAAATTGATTTCATTACCATCACTAAGTTTCAATGCTGCCTTAACCTCAGAAAATACACCTATTTCATCAGGATCAACAATATCTGAGCTTAGGTCTACGGTCGCAACGATCTTGTTCCTGCCTTTCCTAAGTAACACTCTACTAGAAGGATAAATATCATTAGATGTAGCAGTATCTGTATTAAGAATTACAATTTTACTTCCGCTCCTAATATCAAATATCTTAGCTTTGAGAGATATCGGTTTCAAGCCCCAGACATCAATATCTTCTTCACCAGAGATATATTTATTAACATGTTTTTTTGTTGTGTGCTTAATCTTCCTAACCATCATCCCACCTTACCAATATAGTATCATCTTATCAATGATTATACCAACGATTATGATATTAATCTTTTTAATTCTTTCACAGCCATTTTATAGAACTGTTTTGGTTTGATGATACCTTTTTCTGTTATAAATGCAGTAACATACTTAGCAGGTACAAGGTCAAACGCAGGATTGAGGATATTAACTCCTTTGAACAAGGTCGGATCAGCCACCTCGTTCACGTCCCTGAATTCGATAGGAATAGGATATCTATGGTCTAATTTGAGAAGCTCTCCAGCAACATAGAATTTCTTATGATGGTTTTTAGCGAGCTCTGCGAGCGAGCGGGTACCTATCTTGTTAACAAAATTTCCGTGCTTATCAACAGCATCACAACCAACAAGGATAATATCAACATCATCGATATAATGACCCATGGCACCATCAACAATCATATTCACCTTAATTCCAGCACTTGCCAATTCTTGCGATGTTATGTGGCCCTGCCATCGCGGCCGCGTTTCGCATGAATAAACTTCGATTTCCTTGCCTTGCCTATGTGCTTCGGTAAGAACCGCAACAACTGTACTGCTATGGCAGATAGTCATTATCTTACTTTGTTTATGTATCATGCGCGTGCCAAATAAGGATATCTTCTCTTTATCATCAATAAGTTTATCAAGTATTCTAGTGCTAAGCAATTCTATATGTTCTCGCGCCATATCATAATCGTATTTATTAACTACTTCCATGCAAACAGATAATGCATTAAACATCATAGGCTCAGTGGGTCTTGCACTAGTAAGAGCATTAAACGCTTGTTTCATTCTTCTTTTATATGTCTTTGCATCGCAATATTCTAGTTCTTGTATATAAGCAAGAAGTGCCATGCGCATAATATTCCTAGCACTCTGAATCTCAAGATGTTTAATCCGATCATAAATATTTATCAATTGTGAAGATAAACCTTTCATACCAGATTTCATATCAAATAATAAAAAGATTACTTATATAAAACTAATGTTATATTCCTGGTTTGTTTTTTGGTTGGTTTTTTGGTTGGCTTGGATTGGATTGGGGCTGTTTTTTGGTTTGTTTGGCTTGTTTGGTTTGTTTTTTTGGTTGGGTTGATTTGGTTTTGGCTTTGTTCTTTTTTTGGGTTGGCTTGGTTTTGGTTTGGGGGTTGGATTGGTTTGTTTGTTTTTTTGGTTTTGATTTGGTTTGTTTTTTGGTTTTGATTTGGCTTGGGTTGATTTGGTTGGGGTTGGTTTTTTACAGACTTTTTTCTTTAAAGTTATGAATTAATTTTTCTCTACTGATTCCAAATCAAATGACCATCAAAATATTTATAAATAATTAACACCCTATAATATTAAATAATTAAAACCACAAAAGTCTGAAATAAGAGTGATAAAATGGATACTATATTTAAAGGAATGCAAGTATCAGAAGAAAATATTGACGAATGTCTTATAAGACATTATTCTTCTCTTTCTGAAAGAGGGGACACAGCAGCTGTTGTTGTTCTTGGTTTTTTAAAAAATGATCCTATAGTGAAAGAAGATATGGAAACAATAGGCGGTTTGAGTAGTTATGAGTTTGATAATCTATTAGAACATTATAACTCTTTAGATGTATCTGGTAAAATTGATTTTGCAAAAAGAATGTATGATTATATATTAAAGGCAAGATTTGAGAAAAAGCCAGAATCAGGATTAGCTAAAGCGAAACGTGGAGCAGAACAATCCGAATCAACCGAGACAGGCAAACAACAAACCAACGAATCACAAAAAGAAAAATCTATAAGTAAAAAGATAATAGATTTTATAACTAGAATGATAAAAAAAGATGAGACTGAAAAGTCTAAATCACAATCATCTGGGGCAAGACATGAAGCAGAACAATCTAAATCAACTGAGACAGAAAAGCATCGGGCGAGCAAACGTCAGAGGGAGACAGAAGGCGGTGCTTCTACTGGCAAACAACAAACCCGCGAACACCAAAAAGAAAAAGAAGGTGCTCCTCAAAATAAACATCGGGCGAGCAAACGTCAGAGGGGAATAGAAGGCGGTGCTCCTACTGGCAAACAACAAACCCGCGAACATCAAAAAGAAAAAGAAGGCGGTGCTGTTCCTCCAGGTTTACCACAGATGGGCAAACATCAAAAAGGAAAGAAGACTGGTACTCCATCTGGTGGCCGTCGGAAGGAAGGGCATGAAAAAGGAGTGGAGGTAAGCGGTAGTCCTGGCCGACGTCGTGCAGGTCAACTTAAAAAAGAAGAGGGAGCAGGAGCTGATTTGGGAGGGCAATCATCAAGTCAACATCAGAAAGGAGACCAAGGTGGAAGTGGTGCTAGTCCAGGCAAACCGCAAACAGGCAAACGTCAAGAAGAAAAGGAGACTGGTATTCCTCATGGTGAGTATAATACCGGCGAACAACAGACAGAAGGGCAAAGTGGTGGCCGCTCAGGTGAACCGCAAACAGGCAAACGCCAAAAAACTGAAACCTCTACTAAGGGACAAGGAGAAGGTTCAGGCAAAGGATATGGTGCTAGCGAAGAACAAACTAAAGGGGAAGGGCAAGCGGTAAAAGGAGGAGGACAGATAAGAGGAAGAGATGAAGGAGTAACAGATAAAGTGATACAAGCACTTGGAGAGGGTGGCCTTCCAAGACAGAAACCAAAAAAACAGGCCGGAAAGAAGAAAGGTAAAAAAGCTGATAGGTTTGAAAAAGAACTTATTTATCAGTGGTGATATTAATGGTTGATGAAAAAGATAGATACGAAGCTTACAAAGAATATCTTCAAGACCCAGATATTCTCAAAGCGATAATTAAAAGAATGTTCGGAACGGGAACAAAAACATTGAAACGAACGGGAACAATTTTTGTACCCAAAGAATATGAAGCGGAGATAGATAGGTACTATTATGCCACTAAAAAAGGAAGTTATATTTATTCTCTTCCATCTGATGAAAGAAACAGATTATTGCTTAAATCAGGATGGGAATCACTAAGCGTTTATAGCGTATTTAATATGGAAAATGTTACCCCTTTTAGCGGGATTCATAAAATTATTGAAATTTCAACTCCTATGGAGGAATGGCCCTTTGTTTATCAGAATAAAGTTACAGGTGAAAAAATTTATACCCTTCCAGTATTTTATGGCGGGGAAGCAATAATGATGCCTATAAATGAAGCTATTTCGTATATCTATCAAAAAGATATCAATCGTATGCAGTTGCCATGGATGATTCCTAATGAGGTAGTGATGAATAATGAAGAAGTTGCTTGGTCAAGACAGATTGCATCAGCGTATTTGGGAATTAACATAGATTCTATTTTCCAATACGATCCTTTATTATATTTAGAAATTAAAACTGCTTGGTGGAGACAGGCATACTTTGATAATTCGATTTGGGAAGGTAGCGATCTGCATAGCTGTAGCAGTTTAATGTCTCCATCTAAGACAGTAGCGGAGACAGGAGTAAATCTCTATCTTCATCGGGGTGACTATTTTGATAGACTAAGATCATCTGATATCCTTAGTGTTGAAGATACCTATGTGCCTTTACCTAATCGAGCTCATTACTCTCTTTTAGAAATAGATCTAGAGAGAGGTAAGAAAATGGCTGATAAAGAAAGGGATATCTTGCGTACTCATAATCCACCAAATGTAGGTTCGTATAGAAAAAATGTTGAATATTACGTTGGTTTTGATCTCCTTGATAAAGAGGAGAAAGAACTTAAGCCAATCATAGAGAAACGGATGAAACAAAAACAAAAAATCCCGCAAGATAATGTGGTATCAGATAATGATTTACCTTTTTTTTCTGCTTCGCTCGAATATAATCCAAGCGTATACACGAAAGAAATGAAAGAAAGGATTGATTCATACGAAGCACGATGGAAAGCTGCTCAGGCTCTTGGAAACTTAGGCAATGCAAATGATATTGACCTATTCATAGCATCTTTGCATGATGAATATAAAAGAGCTGACGATGAGCAAAACTTTTTTTGGAATGCAAAAACACGAAGTATGCTTTTACGAGGGATTTTTCTGATTGGGAGAGATGCCACTGCTGATGAAAATAGAATGTATCAACAACTTGGAGGACCGCGTTTTATACAGAGTGAAGATGAAGTGGGAGAAAGCGAGAGAAGACCTCTAAAACAAAGATTCTTTAATGACAGAAGAGAGAATATGAAATGGGAGGATACCCTAGGAAAAGAGTATCTTAAAAACCATCCTAATGAAACAAAACATGATGTAGTAATAAAAGCAATAGATGCTTTTGCAGAGGCATTAGATATCGAAAAAAATCCCGAGATACGAGAGACAATCGTTGCAGGGCTTACTGCATTTGCAGTTGTCGAGCCAGAAAAGGTATGCAAAATATTTAGGGGTCGTATAAAAGAAAAGGCTTTTGGTACGAAAGTTGAGAAAGGTACAGAAGTTTTTGTTGATGGGCTTGCTGTTTCGATGCAGTTTTTAGATCCTAACAGTAATGATTTTACAGAGAGCGTTTCTCTCCTAAACTCAATACTTTATAAAGCATCAGTAGACAATTCTAAGATGAAAGCAGCCATAATACCTTCTTACTTGCAATTTCCTGAGCCGCTTCCGGCTGAATGGCTCTCTGAAGAGATAACTATGGATACGTGGATTGATCAAAAGATAAAAGACGGAGAACTTTCAGTAGAAGAATTCAATTATGATCTCGGGCTTGAACCATTAGTTAATTCCATACTTGAAAGTTATAAACTGTTGATTAAAAATGATAATCTCCCACAGAATATTGCTGATGATATGTGCAAATCAGTATTAACCTTGGCAAACGGGCAAAACGCTCACTTTGCAGAAAAGGCAAAGAGCAATTATCTATATTCGTTTTATGGTCATGTCAGTCATAATCTTGAGATTATGATTATGGATGTTGCATTAAAAGATATTAAACAAAGCAATGAAGTAATAGTTGATATTATGCCTTTTATAACAAATCATTATGATAATTATATTGAGAAGAGGATAATCGATGCCGCGTTTGATCGCATTTCAGTGCTTACTCCTGAGCAACAAAATGGTTTCATACTTGGGTTAAGAGTTGTGATAGATAAAGGAATTCCTGAACCAATAGAGGTTTATATCAGGCAAAAGGTTTCAACCATGTTCCCGCAAAAAGTCAAAATATTAAATGGACCTGTAGAATCACTAGGTATTGGAGATCTTGGTGGGGTTGAAAAAAAAGAAGATGAGGAAAGATATAGCATATTGAAATCAGTACCTACAAAAATAGAAAGGGTTAGTGATGCAATTAAAAATAAGAAAAAGGTAAAAACATATGGGTGAATTGATGTTAAGTAGAAGAAAATTTTGGATCAATGGAGATGTATGACGATGGCTGGTGAGGAAAATTATCATGTGTTGATAAGGGATGATTTCTTTTTAGAATTTAATAAAGAATATGTTTCTATTCCTCCATTTAACTTTATTTTTCATCATGCCCAAAAGATTGTATCAAATACTGATATTACTTTAGGCCAGATATACAGAGGTATGTGCCTTCTCTTTTTGAAACAGTATCATCTTACTGATAAAAAATTGGAAACCATTATAAAAAAATATGGGTTTGATAAAGAACCTCCAAAAAAAAGAACCTTCTTGGCAACACGAGCTTTTTTGGCAGAAAGTTTAAAAAGGTTCTTAATGATATTGAGCAAAAGATATAAAGAAAAAGAATTGGATGTTTTAGAACTTCTTGATGGTTTATTCATATTCTTAGCACTTTCAGAAAAAGAATTTTACATGTATATTGACAAATGCAATGCAGATATAAACAAATTCTCTTCCTATTTAATATCAAAGAAAGAAGGATTCAATATAAATGCTTTCTTACTTAGAAATCATATGTTCAAATTAATGGTATTGGGGTTAGAAGATTTCGATAGATGTTTAATAAAAAGAGGTGATAAAAAACATGAATGAAACTAATGATTCAGACCAGATTACTCATTGGAATGATATAAATCTAATGGAAACTCCTCATGTTAGACTTGGGTTTAGGATTGTCGATGAAGATGGTAATATTTGCAAGGAGATTGAAGATAATATGAAAAAATTGTATACATATTATGCTTTACTTGTTAAAGATAGGATTGAATCAGGGTTTGAAAATAGCGTAAGAAGAATCATTGGTGATCCAAATTATAACTTACCGGAAGATATCAAAAAACAAATAGAACAAAAACTCAAATATTATCCATCAGAGATAACTCTAACAGATTCTTGGGAACCAGAATATGGTGGTGGAACACAGGGCAATGA
Source organism: Microcaldota archaeon (assembly GCA_021163645.1). Lineage (GTDB taxonomy): Archaea > Micrarchaeota > Micrarchaeia > Anstonellales > JAGGTN01 > JAGGTN01. The sequence goes on from JAGGTN010000044.1 coordinate 14,196, forward strand.
TATTATGATTAATATTTATACTCCTCTTTACATTAAAAACATGTTACCTCCTGGAAATAACATAAGAGATGTTGCCGGGTTTACAAACTTCATTTCTGATGAAGCAACACCACAGCAGTTTTTAGTGGCAATAATTATGCATGAAACATTTCACTATATCGGAGGAACAACATCATTCGATATTAACATTCCTGAATCAGGGATGATTTTTGAGGAAGGAACAACAAGATTGTTTACTTCAGCTCTTCTGCCTGATGAATGGGCTTTATATAATGATGTTCCAAAAGGAACCCTTAGGTCGAATATACAACCAAAATTAAGAAAATCAACAAAAATTATTTATAATCTGTTCAAAAGTGCACATGAACAAAAAAAATTGGATTTGGTTCTGTACGATTACTTTAATATGTATGAAAACATGAGCACCCTTGATTTTATGCGTGTGCAAAGACTTAAGTTCGATGCTCTTTTAGAGGCGTCAAAAACTGAATCATCCGGAGAAAACATGAAATTAGCAGCTTTAGTGTTTGGACTTATAGTATTAAATGGTTGGAGTCGGCACACAACCAGAAAGAGGTTCAAATTTTCAGACCCAGATTATCTTTTCAGCACGCTTATACAAGAAGATTACGGTTTGGCCAAAGATTTTCAGGAGTATCTTAAAATGAAAACTGAAAAATATGAGGCTGTTGACCATGTATTGCACATATTTGAAGTTGAAGCAGAAGAAGCGCATGGTAACGTTTTTGAAGTCACAAGAGGCACATTTGCAAAATTCCTAGAACATTATAATAAATGGGTTTTACCACCTCTTGAAATATCAGAAAGGGTTGAAAAATTAAAGAAGCTCTTTAAAATAGATGAATACCTTGCGATGGAAAAGGAGGAAGAGAATAAGAGATTAGAAAATATGCCTAACCAAAGCAAAAAGGATATAGAAAACGCATATCATGGACTTTATAATGAAGCAAGGGATGGTATTAAAGCACCACGTTTGAGTGCGGAAAGAAAGGAAAAACTCTGCTCAGGTATAATTTCACAGCAATATCAAAACAGGGAATATTCAAGTAATCCTGAGGCTTCCCAACAGTCTGTGCCATCGCAATGGAAACGCATGTCAAAAACTGTTCCAAGGTTAGTATCAAAACCGAGGGGGATGCGAATCCCATATTCAATAGCTATCAAGAAAGCCGCTGAATTCCTTCGTACTGAAGATGAAAAAGGCAGACGTTCTATAACTCATTAGAGTATTTAAAACAACACAAATGAGGGTTCACTTATTCCTTCTTCTTAATATTTAATTTGAAAACCAACACCACAATAACTAAAACCAGAACAAAGATTATTGATATCAATAACCTAACATCATTATTATCATTATCGTTATTGTTGCCTTGCTCTCCAACATACCCATTCATCTGCTCTTCATCGCTGGATCTATTCTCATATCCATTATCCATAACATTATCAAATTCATCAATCGTCCTGGGGGGCCTGCAACTGTTATTACCACCGCATACCGTGCCATTCGGGCAACCGCAATCCTGACAACAGGTGATCTCATCTTCGCCATACATCTCTTGGCACTCACCATCGCCGCAGATACAATCAATATCATACTCCTTTAAACAATCTGGATCACACCTTCCATCTATCACATGATCGCACAATCCATCCTCATAACCAGATGGACAGTCAGATGGGCAGGTGAGAAAATCCTCATTATTCTCACATACACCATCATAGTTGCATACATAATCACTCAGCACAGTTGAGAAAATAATCTTACCATCCTTGGATATATCAATCCTTTCCGAAGCATCATAAAAAGGTATAAACAATTCAGAATTCTGTTTAATCAATGCATAATTACCTCCAGATGATGAATCATAAAATATCATCGTGTATTTAGGATTAAAACTCGTCTTATAAACAACAGAATTATTATATGATACAATCATCAAAAACATCCTTGATTTATTAGAAGGAGTCAGATAATTGCTGTAAGATACAAGGATATGGGTAATATTAACCGATTGATTGTCATCACTGATAGAGACACAAACATCAGCTGTTCCTTTATATCCATGTGAATATCCATGCGAAAAGATGAAAGGTGCATTCAATAATAACAGTAATACAATGAAATACACAATGGAATCAAATTTCATACTTCTGCCTCGCTTCATATTTAGGTTCTCTAATATCCATAATTTTTGTTTTCAGTTTTTCTCTAACCCAAAATAAAAATACAAGGACAAATAATAAAGGGATATTAAATGATTCCTTATTAGTACATTGATATTGTACAAAGATAAAATCAAGATCATTTGAACGCTGGTTTTCATAATTGGGAATATTACCCATATCAAAACATTTGAATCTGCCAAGATTACTTACAGAATAATAATCATTATCAATAAACCAAGGATTAAAGATATTTGGGCCAAAATAAGAGCTCGTTTTGGTATCGCCTGGTCTTATCTCATTACCGTCTGATATTATACTATCACCATTTCTCTCAATAGTTCTTCCAGCGCAGGTATCAGCTGAATCACCATAATACTGGATTCCCACATTATAGGTTATGATTCGCACACTATTATCCGGTGGATATGGAGGAGCAAGTAAAGCTACGTTATCATTATAATCCATAACTACACAATTATCTTCGATATGATAAAGTGATGGATGATAATTAATTCGGTCTTTAGATACCATATGACTCGGTGCGAACCAATGAACAATAAAAGTAAATATAAGCGTCAATAAAAGATATGCTAGTAAGATATCAACAACTAATTTCAATGTTTTCAATCTCATTCAATCACACTCCGACTTATGAATTACTTCAAATATAATCTTTATATGCTTTCTTTATACCTTTCGCAACAGCTTCTCTACCTTTACTTGTATATTTTCTATTTATATGCATAGTCTTATTATCTATCTTTATCTCTGTTTCAGCAGTACCCATTGTTGAATAAGTGTCCTTATTGATTTTAACACCAAAACAACAGACAGAATCTATGATAGATAAAGGGCATTTCAGCTCATCACAATCAGAATTCTTGCTAGTAGGTTTATCATTCTTACATCCGTCGTGGAGCGATAGGTATAACCGTGCATTTTGTTGAGACCATAATTCTGGATGATATTGATCGCATAATCCAAAGGTATGACCAACTTCATGGGCTAGTGCATGCCATGCCTTATATACGCTCGCATCTATCACGTTGAGATACACAGAATTACTATACAATTTGGTAAATCCTGTTGGCCCATCACCACCCGGCCAGATACCATAATCCATACCAACAACCTTATATCTCTCTTTATCTGGCTCTTTTCCATATCCAATATTTTTTTTGTACCATTCCTTAAAAGAATCATCTATATACCATAAAATAAGATTTCCTTGTATTGAAGAAGTTTGAGAAATTTTATGCCCAAACACATACTTAGCATAGTCTGACTTTTTTAAAAACAATGAATCATTAACCACATAAAAACTCGATCTTGATAATCCGACGGATTCATTTATAAGATGATCTGAAAATCTATGAGTAAACTTATTGAAATTGGCAAATCCTTGATAGAAACTTATATTGTAATTAATAGGATAAAGATATATTCTAAAGGCATCAGACCTATTTATACATTCAGAACCATTCCATATCTGATTAATCGGGCAACACTTTCTTTTAACAATCCAAGATACGCTATCACAAGCTTCGTTTATCGCAGGGCAACCGCAATCAATACAATCTTCTTTCAACTCTCCTAAGACACATTTATATGGTTTATTCTTAGAACAATAACCGTTCATCGTTCCATCATTACAAGCAACCCATTCTGATATAAAATTAAACTGTTTATCCTCATCAGCAACAAATGTTTTGTGACCTATTAATCCATTGTCATATTCGGCTGTCAGAGAATATTTTATGGGATTTCTAGATAGTGGTATAAATATCTTTGTACAACCAGAGCTATCAGTAATCCTTTTTATATCCTCAGAATAACCTGGAATCAACGGAGTCAATTCTATGTTGACATCCTTCAATGGTCTATTCAGTCTATCATACGCGCATACATCAACGATGATATTTTGATTTGTCTTATTGATTGTAGATACTTTATCAGAGCTGGTACCTGTAGTGATATTTGATTCGCTAACATTGAAAACCAATTCAACATCACCCAATACAGTAACCTTTCTGTTAAACTTGACACCATTACAGGTAAAATTTATATCATAATATCCTCCTTTAAGTTTAGCCGAGATATACTTATTACTGTATGCAGAAGCATGCGCAGATAAATTGATGCTAGTGTTCTTACCTTTAATGGTTAATGACATATTACGGTTTTTTGGTATTAATTTACCATTAGAACCGATAATATTGCATCCGACTCTTAACCTACTATTCGGAGGAACCGGAATGTCATAATCAATGTTTTCACCGGGCATCGTTATATTCTTGAATGGTTCTGAAAAAAGTCCAAAGGAAAAATAAATCTTCTGTCCTTTTGTTAACTTGCATAGTATTATCTCTCCATTATCATTGGTTTTCACCGGGAGGATATCAAGATAAGGATTGTTGATATAACCGTTATTACTCTCATTAATAACAAATATATTATTATTTAAATCACTAAATATAGAAATAGGTTTATTCTTCAAAGGAAATATCCCATCAAAGAAATGTGCTTTAAGACAATACGTATTTATTGTAATATTAATACCCTCATTCTTCGGTTTTCTTCCATAACATCCTTCTGCAGCACCAGGACCTAAATCAAATCTTTCATCATAACCATTCCAATGAGAGATTATCTTATTTTCATGCGCTGTATTATAATTCACAACTATTTTTGCTCCCTTACCCTCCTCGCACCCAGAACAATGCATAAATAGTTTTCCTTCAGAATCAGTATCTCCTTCATAGCATTTTTTTCCTTTCGACCAATTAGAATTCTCAATAGAACTAACCGGGCAATAAATAACAGGGTTCGTTGATGCGCCTTTGCAATCTAGAAACACTCTTGCACCGCTCAACGGTTCGCCATATTGGTTTTCAACCAATATATTCAACGAGCTCCATACTATTTTCGAATACGATGGATGCATAAATAAAAATAGAAGAAGAATAACAAATATTAAATTAACTTTTCTTAATTCTAAGAACAACCTTTTCATAATATTTTTCATAACTTCCTTCATAACATCTCCATCATTACCAGCTAGGACATGCTCTCCATACTATCACATTATCAGATAAACAAACCAGCCAAACCAAAAAAACAATCACCAACCCCAAAAAAACCAATCACTCCTTCAATCAGACCAATCAAATCAAACAAAAAAGAACAAATAACCCAATCCAACATCATCAACCAAAAAAACAAACCAAACCCACCAAACCCAAAAACCAACATCATCAACCCAACCAACCAAAAAAACAAAAAACAAATCAAACAAAAAAATCAAACATCAAACCCAAGCCAAAAAACAAATAAGTCCAACCATGCTCGTAGCTCCGCTCCCCGCCCCAACTCATTCCTCGCTCATTCATTACTCATTCCTTGCTCATCCAAATCATCATCAATCCATTATCATCTCATTCGCCATCCATTCTCACTTTTCGCTCTCCTTTATCTTTTTCCTGCTCTTCTAATTTCTCCTCACTTGCTTATTACTCTACTCAATATCCTGGGCATGCCTCAGTATTCACCTCGCAACCATTATTACCACAATTCATTACTGGTACATCTTCATCATCTATCCTCATCGTGGTATTACCGCAATCAGCATTATTAGTGCACGGCATCCCCACTTTATTAAGAGCAGATTGGCAAATTATCTGTCTCGTACTCTCATCTATCTGTTGTCCTGATTTCTTACCCAAGGTGGTAAGTTGCATGGCCAAGAATACTGCAACAGCCACCAACACAGCCAACACAATCAGCATCTCAGCAGAAATCTGTCCTTTAAATTTCATAATATCACCTTTAAACCTATATTCACTTTTTAAATTTATAATTTAAATACCTAATTAATGAACAAACATATATATTTAAATCTTACCATTCATCTTTTCTGCCTTTTTCTTCTTTCCATTCTTCCTCTTCTTCTGGTTCTTTTTTATCTCTCTTTTCCCATTCTGTCTTCTTCTTTCTTCCACTCAATTTATTTATAATCAAATCCCATCCAGTCTTTTTCTTTCTTCCTCTCAATTTATTTATAGTCAAATCCCATCTAGCTGCAAGAAGAATTAATATAACATAAATGCACCACCAACGTAAAGTACAGTTATGATATTCATTACACTCTCCCCAAAAATCACAATCATCATTGGTATCACAGCTTCCTGGCTTTAGGATACAGATATTGTTTATACAATTCTGCCAATATTCACAATCATTATCATCTTCACAATATGTTGGAAAAACAAACCCTAGCATAAATGATGTGAGGAAAATTAAAGTTAATACAAATCCATGATTATACATGGATGGATATAGGAGAAAGAAAAATTAAAAATATTTCTATTCATAGTTATAAATGAACCCCATGAAGAAGAAATTTTCTGCAATAATCACAAAGGAAGGAATAGTTTATGTATCTTATTGTTCAGAGATTTCAGGAAGAAATAAGGGTTATTCTTTATCACTACATCCCTCTTCCCAAAATTCACCTTTTCCATCAATAATGCTCACATTCCTCTCGCTGATATCCATCAGGTTATTGTTAGAGTCCATCTTGTAAACTATAAGGTTGAGCATGCCATTGCCTTTAAGATCATCTATTTTATATCTTCCCCGAACATAATAGCCGTTTCCGTCGAGTGAGCTTATCTCAGTGTTTTCCAGGATAAGTGAGGAGTTAGTCATGGTTAGGGATTCTATTTCAGAATCCATGATTTTGATCACTGCGTTGTTTGTTATGTTTAGGTCATTAAATTTGCAGTTCTTGAACTGACCAAAGCCGCTTAAATTGTTTATTGATATAAGATGATACTTGCAATCAACTGTCCCGCCCTTAAGCTCAACATCATTCAATTCCCTATTCGCACATACCATACGATAACCCTGAACAATACCATCATCAAGACATACAGGCGAACACACAGCCATATCATCTTCACATGACATACCAGCGGTTATCGTATCATTGTGTCTATAAGATATATCCTTATCATTATCATACATAACAATATCATGACCGGATAACGATCCATTGACCACAATCCCAATTATACTATTATACACATTGACATTAGACATATAAGCACTGCCATTGATACTTATACCTTCATGACATCTATCAACAGATAAATTTGACATATTTGCATAATCCAAAACATTGATGCATGAAACAGAATTATCAGCTTTAACCTCACAATTCATCATACTGGAATTGATAATCTGTATCGGTGTATGTGTCAGTATAACAGAACCTTCACAATCAAGCGTACTGTTTATCATTCTTAGGCCTTTAATCCTATACAGGTCAGGGCA
>JAGGTN010000054.1 GCA_021163645.1 Microcaldota archaeon
CACATCGCAATATTTATAAACGCTTACATGTTAAAATATTTCATGGATACAATAGGAGTATCAACAGAATTTTATCCTATACGCCTCGTTGCGTACAGATCCAATTATGTAGAGCTTATGTTGAAAGTCAAAAATAAGACATCAGAACCTATCTGGATTGAAACAGACATACTTCTACCAGATGCGTTATCATTATCAGAAACAAAACCAATAACAAAAGCACGTGTTCGAGTGGGTTTGCTTTTTTCAAATGACACGATAACAAAACCTATAAAGATATATGGGAACATAGTCACATATCCAAACAATTATCATGTTCATTTAAACGTAAATGGTTATGACAAATACGGTAGACAAAAATCTAGACAGACGAGTGAAGCAACATTAAGATGTGAAAAGATCTAATAACTATAATAATATTCGCCTTTTTCTTTCTGTTCTCTATCCAGTGCAGAACCAAGTTTATTTATCCTAGGCCTGTAAGTCTCTCTATCCCTCCTCATAGTCACACCGACCGAGCTCAAAAACCTATTCATACCATCTCTCTTAGTCATAGGCTTAATCCCATGACCATAAACACTCGACTTCCCATCAAACACCATAAGCCTATCAGATACTCCATCTATTAATACAACGTCATGATCAACTACAAATGCACTCTTATCACCGTTGGATATTATTCGCCTCAGGAGACCAATGAAATGCAATCTCTGTTCGATATCAAGAAATGCAGACGGTTCATCAAAAAGATAGACATCCGCATCCTTAATCAAAGCAGCTGTTATAGATACCCTTTGCAACTCACCTCCACTTAATTCAGACAACCTCCTTGTCATCAATGGCGCCAAACTCAACCGTTTTTTACACTCTTCAAAAACAAGCTTATCATAGGGATTCATCAAGACATCAGAAACAAGACGGTCTTCTTTATATTTAATGTATTGTGGTTTATAAGCTATTTTAAGTTCTGTTTTCAATTCAGTATTATCAGGTTTCACAACACCAGCAAGCATCTTCATGAACAATGTCTTACCAATCGCATTCTGTCCTATGATGCCAACCACTTCACCCTTATTCAACACGCCATCATCGATGCTCAGTTTGAACTTATCAAAATTCTTTACCATTCCGGGATACTCCACAAGCGGAACACGTGTAGCTGTCTGTGCAGTACGACTATAATCCTCAAACCGAATACTGTTCCCGCGAAACCTCATATTCTCATCCTTAAGATAGCCATTTAGGAATTCATTTATCCCAGAACGTGCTGATTTGATATGTGATACCACGCCATAAGCATTCTCAGCACCGTAAAATACATATACGTAATCGCTCAAATAATCAAGTATCGCCAGATCGTGTTCAACCACCATTACCTTCTTTGATTTACTTTTTGACTTGGGTTGCGATTCGTTCATTGATTGTGATTCTTGTTGAGATTTTCGTTCTGATAATTCCTTTATCTTGCGTGCGATTTTTATCCTTTGTAATATATCAAGATAAGAAGTAGGTTCGTCGAAGAAGTACAAATCAGCATCCTTTGAGAAAACAACCGCGATCACTAATCTCTGAAGTTCACCGCCACTCAATTCAGACAGTTTTCTATCAAGCACGTGTTCAAGCTCGAACTCCTCAATGAGCGAATCATCATCGATAATCTCGCTCACCCTTTTCTCCCCATATTTCTCCGCAACCAAATCCACATACTGGATTTTATACGCAACAGTAGAACGTCCTGCCGCAGTATCCTTAAAATAATTCTGCTCTACAACAGACAATCTTTGCATCACCATATCCCAATCCCAGCGCTTTTCATACTCACCAAAATTAGGGATTATATTCCCGGACAAAATATTCAAAGCAGTTGATTTACCTATACCATTCTTACCTATGATACCAGTCACCCCTTTATTACTCGGTAAAGGTAACCCATAAATCCTAAACATATTAGGGCCATATTGATGAAACGGTTTTTTATCCTCTTCTGAAACAAGATTGATTATCTTAATCGCATTAGCTGGGCATTTCTTAACACATATTCCACACCCAGTACATAACGTTTCAGAAATCACAGGATATCCAGTTTCTTGATCTTTGATAATGGTTTCATCGCCCATTCTTACGCCTGGACAATATTGAATACATTGATATCCACATTTTTCCTTTATACATTTATCCCTGTCTATTATTGCGATTCTCATTATCTTACATTTATAAAAAAAAGTATTTTAATACGAACGGTTGTATTTTATTGTTTTAGTTATATTTGATGATAATATATGCTTTTAAACATTGCTGTACATAAATATACCATGAAAACCAAGAAGATTAATCCATTCACAAAAATACGCTATGAGCAGATCAAAGAGATGAGAGAGAGGGTGGAAGAGAGAAAGGAGTATCTTAAAAGGAATGAGATGTTATTACCAGAATTGATATACAATCTTAAACATCAAATAAACCAAACACATGACGATGAAGAGAAAAGAGAACTGAATAAGCTCAAAGAGATACTCACAAAAAAGTTCTCTTATTACATCAGTGAACAATCAGATAAGAGAATAAACAGATATAAGAGAAAGATACTACGTGTATTTGCTCGCCACAACATACGCGTATTGACTGAGGCACCGATAGCAATACACCCTGAAATACCTGATGTGCCAAAGTACATAATAGAAAATCTTGATGAAGAGGATAAAGAAAAAATAAAACTAAGAAAACTGAGCGATACAATAATCGCTGAATGTGATTATTTCGATACGCTTTATGATGAATGCGGTGATAATAAAACATTTATGGATGTGATAAATGCACATGAAAAATTTAAGGTTCCATATAGGTTTATGGAACGATTTATCTTGCGAGGGATTAAATTGAATTATAAGGATTATAATATATTATTCAAAGTGTATACAAACATCGGCAAAGATGCATTACTCTTGTCACCGTTTGATTTCAACTATGTAATGACAAATATGCATAAAAAAGGAATATCTCATACAGGCCAAATCACAAAATATATAAGAGAAGAACTGGCCAAAGATATGGATATGAGACGGCGAGATATATCAAAGATAAATAAATATTTTAACATATTATGCCCTAAATACCCTAACAGAAATGAGACCCTATCTTATTTGTTATATAGGGTATTCGTGGAAAATGATATAAATATTGATTGGAGGAAAATGAAAAGAGCAATGAAAAAGGTAAAACTACATCTAGACTTAATTAATAAAGTTGCATATTTATACTTCCCAGACGCAGTGATTAAAAAAGAATTGAAACATCTCAATTATATTTTGTATATCTATGACAATCAATATGATGTTATGAATAATAAAAAGAGTAAAAAAGAAAAGCAAATAAATAGGAGTGATAATAAGAGAGAATACTCAGATAACAGTGAAAATGATAATGGGAAAAAAAGAGAGAATAGAAATAAGAAGAATCTATTATATGATATGAAATTTGATAAAGAAACTATTGAAAAAATAAAAAGATTGGGTGTGAATCCTAAGATAGTATCAGTGATTATCTTTCATGGATTAAGAGATGGAGGATCATTCTGTGTTGGTGCAAAATACAGGGCTTATGAGAAGATAAGAAGTATAACAAAAGGGAAATTGAAAGATGATAATATTAATCTTGATAAAGAATTTGATATCGCTTTTGATTTTCTGGTTAATTCTGGGATAATTAAAAAATATCCAAAAGCAGGGGATATTAATGTATATAGGATAATATCACATGAAAACTCCATTAACCCAGAATGGCGGGGTTTGCATTCAGAGATCATGTTACATCTTCAGACAGTTCATACCAATGGTAACTTATCAAATTAGAGTGTTGAAAAGCCTCTTATTAAACTCTCATGATTTTATTCAACCTGTTTTATGGTATGAACTATGGTATGAACTATGGTACGAACTCATATTTTATGATAGCAAGCTAATAAATCATCCCACTCCACCAAGCCAATCCAATCCCAACCAACCCCAAACAAAAAAATCA
>JAGGTN010000023.1 GCA_021163645.1 Microcaldota archaeon
AAAAAAAACAAACCAATCCAATCCCAACCCAAAAATCAAAACCAACCCAAACAAAAAACAAATAACAAACCAAAAAAGATTTCTACACAGCAATTCTTTGCAAATATTTTTAAATAATGAATGTTCAATTTAAATTATGAATGGAGAAGAGGATGAAAATATGAGTGCAGAACAAAATGCGGAGCTAAGAAAAGATGAAAAAGAAGATAACCATAAAAAACATATATATTCTCGCGGAATACCATCAAAAGAAGCAATGTATCTTCCTTCCTATTACAGTAATGAGCTGAGAAGGTTCCAAGATGATAATGAGGTCATGACAAGAAATTATTGGTCTTTAGAAGAAGTTGTTAATTTTATTTTTCCTAAGAAATATCAGGAACGCTATCATCATACAGCAGTGGCATTCTTGAACCTGCTCTCCGACAAACTCAGTTTAAGAGGTGAAGACATAAGCAGGTTCATCAAGGATAATAATGTATCAAAAGCGACATTCTATAACCGTGTTTTACCCCGGCTCAAACGTGTTGGATTGATTAAGGTTGAGCGTGAAACTATTACTGCCAAAGAGAGTAAGAGAAAGTACAGGCCGATGGTTATATCATTAAGCAAAACATTCGGCAATTATATGATAAAAATCGGTGATTCTTGGCTCGCACATGTTGATGATGTTAGAACAAGAAAGAGATGATGATTTTAGAATAACCTAAAAAAAGATTATGAAATTACTACGCCATGCGTTGCTTCATGAATTTTTATACACTTATATCCCCTTCGCCTTAACTTTCTGATTATTCCATCTGATTTCTTCTTGTCAGAATAAATGAGAACCAGCGCACCTTCTCCGCCAGCTCCTGATAGTTTAGCACCAAAAGCTCCGTTGTCCAGTGCGATTTTTCTAACGGTTTCCACTACATCAGTAACAATCCCCCCTTTAATGAGCAAAGCATGATTATTATTCAACGCTTCACCCAGCTTTATCGGGTCACCATCGATAGATAATTGGGATAGGATGTCTATCTCTTGTTTAAGATAATTCTTGATGACTCGCTTTCTATCCTTTCCAAGCGCGAATGACGGATTCCAATGAATATTATAGTTTTTAGCAAACAATATCGTGAGTGCAGCCTTTTCTGATATCCTTCCCTTATACGTGCTAGCAACCAATAATTCTGTATCTTTTGGTAGGTTGAAATCAAAACTATCTATCCTGTAGATTGTTTCATTGCCGAACCTTTTAACAAACCTTATCCCTTTTCCTGAAATCACAGTGCAGGCATCAATTCCAACAGGCTTGATTCCATGCGCAACCGCATCACCGATTAATGTATACTCATATAAATCATCATTATTCATGAGTATTCCTTGTTCTGCGAATATCGCTCTCGTGAATGCAGCGCTTAATGCAGAGCTAAGACCCATTCCATTGAATACCTTAGGCACTTTTATCTTAACATGATATGAGTAATTAAATTTGGTTTTATTCGCCATTTCTTTAAATATCATAGCATACATTTTTAGGAATTTCTTACCCTTCACTCTTCCATCTGGATATATTGTCCCTTTACCAAGATCACTTTCTATCTCAATTTTGGGTTTTTCATGTTTGCGTCTTTGTATACGTTTTACCTCTAGATTAACGTATTTATCTATGGCAAGTGCGATTGCTGGCCCTCCATATAATGCGAAGTATTCGCCAGATAAAATTATCCTACATGGTGCTGAAGCTTTGGAATCTGAACCTTTTATTTTTGAATTCATGGTTTTTAAACTTTTGATTCTTGAATTCATGATATAAGTAATCATAGATAAATATTAAATCTTATTGGTCAAAGTGAAACCACAAGCATTTTAAAACAGTTAAATAAAATCATATCATGAAAGCCACGGAAAAGGAAATAATTCGTCTTAAGAAAAGATATTTAGAGGCAAAAGCAAGGATAAAAGATTGTTGTGATACAATTGAGCAGTTTAAAAGGGTTATAGAATTAATCTTATGGTTGCAGGATATTATTAAAGAACATGATAGATTAAAGAAACAGATGGAAAATATCAACAACAAGAGTATGCGTTATAAGGTAAAGATGCGTAGAAGGCCTGTGAAGTTCGCAAAGGAAATGGATTATTTTGAAGCAAAGGTCAGGCAGGAGATGAAAAATAATTGCATTCCTAACAGTATTGGAAAGAAAATGCTTGCGATGATCAAACTTATCAGGTCTGATAAGCCAGAATATTTTGATTCTATGCTTGATTATTTTAACGGCTTATTAAGATTGAATAATGAATATGAAAATGCTGTGAAGGAATTGGAAAGACAGGTGGAGGCATGTAAAAAGGAATTAAGAAGATTGAACATTGTTATCAAAGAGAAGCGTGCATTGAATAAAATTAATATCGATATGAATAAAATAAAAGTATATAAAGAGTACTTATCCGAACTTGACATTCTTGAAAGGTTAAGGATAGAGTATATTGAACCTTTGATATCTCTGCCTATTAATGAATTGATTAGTTTGGTTAAGAAGGATTCTTTATTTGAATTTGGTTTTCCTAAGATAGATGAGCATGAATTGGGCAAGTTAAAAGAATTCTTTAGTGAATATAAATTTTTTGCTGATAAAAAGGTCTCTGATATAGTCGATATGTTTAGCTATTCGGATGCTAAGCTGAGTCATTTATATCCTGAAATATCTAGTTTCAAAAAAAAGATTCTTGTCAATCGTTTATGGTTTGAGAGGGTTTCGAGACTTGATAAGAGTGATTTTTTAAGGTTTGATTTAAATGATAAACAGGGATTCAATCAAAAACTGATATCGTTTTATAAGAAAAATGTCCCTAATGCAAGCAGTATTATCGATAAGATAAAGATACCCTATAAGACGATTAATGAATACAAAAAGATATATGAAGAATATGAAAGATACAAGCGTGAAGAAGAGAGATTGAAAGGATATTCTGAAGAGGAGATAAACGATAAGATATATCATCTAACTCAGCTGATCAAAACATTAGAGTTTAAGGATAATGATGATGACAGAAAAAATAATATAGTGATAGAGGAGAGGGATGAGTCAACAAAGGAGAATGATAAGGAAAAGGCAAAAAAAGGGATACTCCATCGATTAAGATCATTTTTTGGTGGTTGATTTCTTTTCATTTTTTCTATCTGGTTTGGATAAGCTGAGCCATAATACTTGTTGCATATGACCCAGAAGGTAGTGAAAATCTAACTTTACTATTATTTTCTTCATTCGTTATCTCAAGTCCTATCACGGGCGTGGTCAAGGTCCTCATGGTTCCTTTACTTGATAATTCAGGCATCTTTTTTATTTTAAAATCATTTGTCGAAATTCCAATTTCATCCAGTATACTCTTTTCATAATTATTAATCTTTGACGTATAACCAATGATGTTGACAAGGGTGAATCTTGTATTTGAAACATTAGATTTCGGTGTCTTGATGATATTCGAAATATCTGGAAATCCAAAACTATCTATCCCGCATGTTTTCTCATTTTCTAATGGAGTGATGTTATCATCGTTTATCCTTCTCCTAATCTCTTCATTGAATATCCATGACTGTATTGCATGGATGAACATTAATAAGATCCCACGCGGTAGTTTTTTTAATGCATTGACAAAATCATTGCGACGTGTCGGTTTAGCCAGATGCGACATCAAAATCTTTTCGTATCTTAGATGTTTGGGGCATTCACGGATTAATTTATTCCAATGTCTTTCATTTATATTATGTATCTCATCGTATCCAACTAGGATTTTTCTGAATTCAATCGCTTTCTCGTTTGTCTCGCCCTTTTGATACGCCAAATAGTTCCAGATAGCTTTATCAAATTCCCCTTTTAATATATGGTATCCAATAATATGCGTATTATGTCGTGATGAACCGAACCGTTGTAACCCAAAATAGTTCGGTAAAAATATTCCTTGTTTTCTTTTTTTGTTCTTTCCATCTTCAATTTTTTTTAATACCTCTTCTCTTATTTTATGAGCTCTATTGATTGTTATGGTAAATCTATTACCTATAAGATCTCCCATTCTTATTTTATCATTCTCATACCACATTCCTAGAATAGTTATATCCTTGATTCTCAATCGCTCCATATCCTGTTTACGGACAGCAAATAACGAAGCAACCTGGGTGCTAATTGCATGTTTGTCCTTTGTTCCTGCATATGAATACCTTTTCTTACCTATTCTGAGTTGTCTTGTGATTGCGCGAAGAGCATCGTTTGTTGACCAATTCGTTTTTTGCATGGCAAAATGAAGATGGAATTTTTTATTTGGAATAGCTGAATCTTGTTTTTGATAACGCTTGTTCAGTTCAATCAAATGGCCATCATTCGTGATCTCTTCAACAATGAAATCCTCACAATTGTTTGGTTTATCCCAGAAGATAGGAAATTTAGAAACAGATAATTTATCTTCCAAATAATCACTTAAAAATTTGTTCATACAGTCACCATGCTCACCGCACCAGATGTTTTATTTCTGCATATTTTTGCGTATCAATTAATATTCTTAACTTTCTTAACAACGAATACCATTTACCATACTCGTTATGTTCTTTATGAGGATTGGCTTGGTTGGGGTTGGATATTTTTCCTTTTCCATGTATGATAATGTTTATCTTGCTTATCTTCTCTTTAACAGATTCCTTCAATTCTTTTAGTTCATCTACACAAATATCCTTTGGTGATATAAGAGGGACTGTGAGCATCATCAATGCATCATGAGGATCAATGTTATTTATATTGTTCTTAATGTATTTGAAAATATTATTAAAGATTAATGTCTTTTCATTTTCTAATTCTATCCTTGGTTTACATATAGATATTAATATCTTTAATCTATCATCCGAATGACCACCTGCGATAACCGTGTGTAATAATTCTGGCCAATTCTCTTGTTTTAAATTTGATACGATCAACACCTGAATAATTATTCGTTCAATCTTATTCTTTTCTGGATTGTTTAAAAGCTTGATTAGCTGGTTGTTCATTTCATATAAATCAAAACTAAAACTATTGATTATCTGTTGTATCTCATCATCAAATGTTCTGATATCATATCCTCTCTTTAATAACAAATGCTGAACATCTCTATCCATGAGAAGATTAATGAAGCTCTCTTTTGGAAACCTAACCTTTTCTTCTTTATCTACTTCGCACTCACATTTTGTTTCTGGATTTGTCATTTAAGCATCACCACAAATTAGAACAAACAACAACTTACATCAACTTATGTAGCATAATCATTAAAAACTTATGTCTCATATACTGTTTCCATGCGTTTAATTATATGCGAAAAACCAAACGTTGCGAGAAAAATGGCCAAAGCACTCAATGATTCTGGTGAAGTTCAAGAATTTAAGAAAGGTAAAGTAAGTTATTTCCTTATCGCTCATAAAGGTAAGAAAGCATATGTTGCTTCTGCAGTGGGTCATTTATTTACATTAACATCCAAAGAAAAAACACATAGTTATCCTGTTTTCGATATCGAATGGCGCCCAACTCCTGATGTGAATAGCTCAGCCAAATATATGAGACCATATATTGATATATTCAAGATGTTGGCGAAAAAGACAGATGAATACATAAGTGCATGTGATTATGATATTGAGGGTTCATTAATAGCATGGAATGTGATAAGGTTTATATGCAAAAGTAAGAAAGGAAAACGTATGAAATTTTCTACGTTGACTAAAGAGGACCTCATCAACGCGTATGAAAATATGACTGGTCTCGATTATCAGAATTCAAATGCTGGCGAAGTGAGACATGAATTGGATTGGCTTTATGGTATAAATTTATCCAGAGGTTTAACACATGCGATGGCGTATTATGGATATCGAAGACCGCTGAGTATAGGTCGTGTGCAAGGACCTGCTTTGGCAGTGCTTGCAAAAAGAGAGATTAAGATAAAGGAATTTAAACCAGAACCTTATTGGGAGCTTTGGGCATTGGCCAAGAAGATAAGATTTTTACATGTTAAAAAGAGGTTTAAAACAAAAGAAGAGATTGATGATATATTCAACAAGTGCAAACCTTATGAGAATAAGACATTGGTTAAAAGGGTAAATAAGAAAGAGTATTACGTCAAGCCAAATCCACCATTTGATTTAACTTCATTGCAAGTTGAAGCATTCCGTGTTTTTAGGTTTTCACCGGCTCAAACACTCAATTATGCCCAGAAATTATACGAGGCTTCGATGATATCCTATCCAAGGACTTCGTCACAAAAACTACCGCTTAAACTAGGGCATAAAAAGATACTTAAACGTCTTTCTAAATTTCAAGATTATAAGAAATTAGTAGATGATATCCTTAATGAAAATAAAACGATAAAACCATATGAAGGTAAAAAAGATGATCCTGCTCATCCTGCTATCCATCCGCTTGGTTATATGGCTAAGGTTGATAAGAATGAGATGAAATTGTACGATCTCATCGTTAAGAGATATCTTGCATGTTTTGGTAAAGAGGCTAAGAAGGAGAAACAAACAGTAACCTTGACTGTCAATGATGAAGAGTTTTTGGCCGATGGAAGTCGGGTCGCAAAGATGGGATGGATGGAGTTATATGCACCTTATAATCATAAAGATAAGAAAGAATTGCCTGAATTTAAAAAAGGTAAAATCATAAAAGCAAAACTTGGTATTGATGCTAAAGAAACACAACCACCCAAGAGGTATACACCAGCATCTATAATTTCTGAGTTGGAGAGGAAAAAATTAGGCACAAAAGCCACACGTTCCATAATAATAGATACGTTATATAAAAGGGGTTATGTAGCTGGAAGACAGATTCATGTGACTGATTTTGGATTGGCTGTATATGATTCATTAAAGAAGTATGCTCCAGAGATACTAGATGAGAAATTGACGAGGTCATTCGAAGAAATGATGGAGGATATACAGAAAGGTCAGGTGGATGTTAAGTCAGTAATTGATGAAGGTAAAAAAACCCTTATGAAAATCATTCATAAATTCAAAAAGCATGAAAAAGAGATAGGAAAATTATTGGTTAAGGAATATGGGACAGGTGAAAAAATCCTTGGCAAATGTCCAAAGTGTGGCAGTAATCTTGTATTGAGGGTGTCTAGGAAATCAAAAAAACAATTTGTTGCGTGTAGTAATTATCCAAAATGCAAAGTGAGTTATCCATTATATCAGAATGTAAAAGTAGAACCAACAGGGAAAACATGCGAATGTGGAGCTCCGATTGTAATGATTATAAGTAAAGGCAAGAAACCTTTTGAATATTGTGTGGACCCAAAGTGCCCATATAAAAACCAGAATTCAAATAAGAATTTGGTAAATAAGGATTCGAAGGATTCAAAGGATAAATAAAATAAATAAAAAAATATAAAAAGTATTTTTTTATCTCCTATTCCTTAACTTCATCTCTTTAGAGTTATCTCTATTGCAGAAACCTTTGATTTAGAACCATCTTCTGATGTGAGTTCTTCTGTTTTGAGTGCTACGTTATCGAGTTTTACATCAGGAAGAAAACGGTTTCTTACTATCTCTTCAACATCGACAGCTTTTGAAATAACTCTTCCTCTCGCTTTAACAATCACTGAATTGGCACCGCTGTTAAATTGTGTTACCACAGCAAGTACATAACCCATTATACTCTTCTTTCCTACGAATACTACATTGTCATCTTTCTCTACCATTCCGACACCTCCTTTAATTTTCCATCTTTGCTCTTAAATTTTCTCTATTTAGTCAGTTTATTCTTGTTTTTTTGTCCGCTTTTCACGGTACTCATTTATTATTTCTTCAAGCAATTCTTTTAAATCTTTCTTTTTATCTTTTGTGCTACCTCTGTTTTCGTTATCCTTGTTGCTTTTATTATTAATCATGCGAATTCCTGTTTTCTTTTTATTTCTAAATCTATTAAGTTCTATTTGTTGGCTGTATATTCTGTTTTTTAATGATTTAATGCGATTCTTAAGAAATATTATTTGCTTGTCCTTTTCAATGTCTTTACGAAGTTCTCTGTTATAACTTTTCAGTTTCCAATGTAAGATATCATTTTCAATACTCAATACTTTTATTCTTTTATGAAGTTCCACATTCTCTTTTATAATGCTATTCAGATTTCTTTTTATTCTTGTTAATTTATTCAGTAATCTATTGTAATCTTCTATCTTTTCTGTTTGTCTTGTTTGTTTTCTTGTGAGAATATCCGCCTCTTTATTGTTAATTCTCTTCATTGTTCTTAAATAAGTAATTGTATCTGATAGTTTTACACCATTGAGTATCATATGTTTTGCTTTGTCTTTATCATTTTTTTGTAGGTCAAGAGATTCTATACGTCTTAATTTATTACCATAAGATTTTAATGCTTTCACAGCTGATGCACAGGCATCTCTTTCATGCGCATTTCTTGGATTATATTTTGAAGCTAAGAGTGTTTTTTCGTGTTCTCTGAGATTATAATCTGGCAGATATAGAGATACATTAAATAAGGAAGCAATATGTAATACTGTTTCTGATCCTACCTTACGGTCGAATGATATGATGGATGGTGTTCCATATTTTCTTATCTTTTTAATTATCTCATTAATCCCTCTGTTGCGAAATGATTCCAATGCAACCAATCGTCCATCTAGGGATAACATGCATAATCCTACTGTTGTGCCTGGGTCAATCCCTACTATGATGTATATTCTATCACCAGAATAATTACGAAATATGAATATTTAAATATTTTTATTTGCGTTTGTAAATGTTTATAAAATTCTAACAAATCATAACATTTGTATTTTATGGTCGTTGTCTAAAACTTTGTTTAACATCTTATTTAACTTAATAACTAATTCAACTAACATGATCAACCAATATAATCAATATAATCAATTTAATCAATTTAATCAATTTAACCAGCTTAATTAATTTGTTCATGAACCAAAAACCAGTATGAAAAACCAATAATAATAATAATAAAAATCTAATACTAACGATAGAACTCTGTTCATATCGGATAAGCAATGCGTAGTTATCTTTACTTACTCTTGTTCTTCATTTCATGGCTATGATTGAACATGGCCATGATTGAACGCTAATCTATGGACAAATAAATAGATAAATCTAAGGATAAACTCAAGACCTATCAAGAAAATAAAATACTGCCAGATAGATGTAAAAGCGTCTTTCAATTCAACGACATCTGGAAACCTATATTGCTGAGTAATATTAGGATTTGTAAGTATAAGGAGAATAAGAGCAAAAGGAAGCATCTTAGCCAATTCCTGTGACGCATCCTCATTAATATATGCTAATAACCTTACTACTGATATTATTACGATTGATACATACAATATTGTTACAACAGGCATGCCAGTTGATAAAAAGAATATACTAATTGATAATAGAGCAAACATTAAAAATGAATAAATCGGAAACAGTAGGCCATACTTAATAAAATACATTATGATTGAAAATAATTTCTTAACAGAGCCCACCAACCCTCCACCATAATACTTGTCTGGAATACTAAACATATCCCTTTTAGCAATCTTCCTATACATATACCATACGATAAGCATTGCTATGGCTAATGCTATCACATTCACTGTTAGGTTACCATAGATATTAGAAGTAATATAACCTATTTGCTCTTTAATCATCTCATAACCACCGATGGATACTCCCACAATTTCACCCCTTTCATTTTACATTGATTATAATCAGTTAATCATACATTATCTTTTACTAGTTAATTTTATATATTCTTCGGGTTTCCAGTTAAGAACACGAGCTAAGATGAGCACAGGAAACTTTCCAATATACGAATTATAAAGTTTAACAGAATCATTATAAAATTCCCTTAACACAGCTATCCTATCCTCCATTCTTTCCAATGTTTTTTGGAATTCAATGAAGTTATCATTTGCTTTTAATTTGGGATAGTTCTCAGTGATCATGAGCAATGTTTTATTGTTAACCGGTGAAGAACGCAGTTCAGTTATCAATGCCATTACTTCTTTTTCATGCTTCATATAACCCTTAACAATCTTAGCAAGGTTAGGTATAAGGTCATACCTTTCTCTGATAAGCGTATCTATATTACCCCTTGCTTTCTTAATATTATTCCTGAGCATAACCATACCATTATACATTGTTATAAAATTATCACCCATCATCAATAACAGATAAAAAGCAATTGTTCCCAAAAAGACAGGCGGTATTGATGAAGAATCCAGAAACGAATGTTTAACTGCAATTAAAACGACATAAAGGCTCATACCAAGGGAGAAGAATATTAAAACTAATCCAGAATTGCTTACTTGTTTCTCAGTTACATCCTCTTTCTTTTCACTCACATAAAACATATTTTTATATTTTGGATATATCAAAGGAATATCATTATCACGCCCTCTACAATGCCCTATCACATAAATATCTTGATTAATATCAATGATATGTTCTGTTATCCTCAATTTTAACGCAGATAATAAATCAGTATGTTTTTTCATAAATTCTTTACACTTATTTGGTACCTTTGACATTGTCATTGCTCTAAATGCCTTAACATAATCCTTGGATAAAAGCATATTATCAGGGAATGGTTGAACCTCTACTTTACCGGTATTGTCATCGACTATGAAACTACTAGAATCCTCATCATATATTTTAACCCATTCAAAATGCTTTCCTCTTGGCTCTAATCTTTCAACTGTTAGATAATAAAAAGCACATTTCTTATTAAGGATTGGCGAGGTGATCTTTTTGATATAATAAGCTTTACCTTTTATCTCAACAAGACCAGGTGTTAAAAAACCAATCTTACTTGTAGGCGTCCATTTAATAAGATTATTAAGATGAATAAGACTTATACCATATACAAAAAGCAGTCCTTCTAAAACAGTACAAATACCAGCAACAAAAAGAGAATGTATTATACTTATTCCTAAAGACACGAATAAGATGAAGAAGAAAGCAAAGAAGAGGGCCAAGATATAAACATATTGACCATAATATCCTTTAAAATCTTTTAAATATTCCATCGTTCCACCATAGTTCCACCATAGTAAAAGATGTTTAAGGGAGGAGGTACACCACAAGGGCTCCTCCTCACCCCCCACAACCTTTTCAGGTTGATTCTAATAAAGATGTAATATTTTTAAAACTATTCTTGGTTTAGACACATCAACCTAATTACATACACAACAAAGATTTCATTTCAAAAGATTTAATCTATTCTTATCCAACTGTCTATTTATCAGTTATTCACTCTCTTCGATCCGGTACAGATTCAACGTATAATAATTCACCTATCTTTATATCAGACTTAAAAAGATCTTTACCATGTAATACCAAATCGCCTGTTTCATCCTGAAGTAAATAATCGATTGGCGCTCCATTTACCTCAATACGCTCCACAACAAATCTCTTATTATTTACAACCCCAGTAGCTCCTTGGGAGATCCTACCAGAAACCACTTTACCAGTAGCAATCACATGACCAGCTAAATCATATACCCTGGTCACACGGAATGTATTTTCCATTTTTTCACGAACATAATAAGGATCCATGAGGTATTATTCATCAGTTAATTATTTAAACATGTTGGTATGAAAAGCAATAATCAAAAGAAAAGATACATATTGTATAAGATAGATGTTTATTAAGGATAGATATTTATTAAGGATAGATGTTTATTAAGAATAAGAGAAGAAGAGAAGAAATTTATTGATGGATAATATTGATTGATAAAATTAAATGACGGATAATATAAAGAAGGGGGTATTATAATGGAAAAAGCACTTCAATTAAAGGTTGCTGAAGCCCTGCAGACTGATGTAGGGCGAAACATCGCAAGGGTTGATTCAACAGTCAGAGAACGATTGAACCTGACAAGTGGAGATGTATTAGAAATAAGAGGTAAGAAAATAACAGCAGCAATCGTATGGCAGGCAAGACCCCAGGATGAAGGCCTGGGGATAATAAGGATCGATGGATACATAAGACAGAATGCTGGTGTTGCAATAGGAGATAAGATAACTGTACGAAAAGCAGAGGTAAAAGAAGCCAAAAAGATTGTGTTATCACCGATGCAACCGATCAAATATTCACCTGGTTTTGATGATTATGTCAAAAAAAGATTAATCGGTAGGCCTATGACTCGTGGTGATACGTTATTCATCGGTGTTTTTGGAACCTCATTCCCATTAACAGCTGCAGTGGTTCAACCAGCAGGGATAACCGTCATCAGTGATAAAACTGAATTAATACTGAAAACAGAACCGGTTCATGCCATGGCGATACCACAGATTAGTTATGAAGACATAGGCGGACTTAAGAATGCCATTCAGAAAATCAGAGAGATGGTAGAATTGCCGTTAAGACATCCAGAGTTATTCGAAAAATTAGGCATTGAACCGCCAAAAGGTGTTCTCCTACACGGGCCACCAGGTACAGGTAAAACCCTGCTCGCGAAAGCAGTCGCCAATGAATCAGATGCGCATTTCATATCGATTGGCGGTCCTGAATTAGTTAGTAAATTCGTAGGTGAGTCAGAGAAGCATATGCGGGATGTATTCAAGGAAGCAGAAGATAATGCACCATCTATCATATTCATGGATGAATTAGATGCAATCGCGCCAAAAAGGGCAGAGGTCACTGGTGAGGTGGAGCGTAGGATGGTATCCCAACTCCTTACATTGATGGACGGGTTGCAGGCAAGAGGACAGGTAATCGTGATAGGTGCAACCAACAGACCGAATGCGTTAGACCCTGCATTGAGAAGACCTGGACGGTTCGATAGGGAAATAGAGATAGGAATCCCTGATAGGAATGCACGTAAAGAGATATTACAGATTCATACGAGAAACATGCCATTGGGTAAGGATTTCAACGTGAATGAATTAGCGAACATAACTCATGGGTATACAGGGGCAGACATTCAGATGCTGGTTAAAGAAGCAGCTATGCGCTCGTTAAGACGATTATTACCTAAGATAGATTTAGAACAGGATTACATCCCGCCAGACGTATTAGATACGATTAGAGTAACGCGCAGTGATTTCTTTGACGCCTTAAAAGAGATACATCCATCAGCATTGAGAGAAGTATTTATTGAAAGACCGAACGTCAGATGGGATGACGTAGGTGACCTTGAACATGCAAAGCAAGCATTAAAAGAAGCTATTGAACTGCCTATCAAGAATCCAAAACTGTTCGAACGCATGGGCATACGACCAGTCAAAGGCATCTTACTTGTAGGTTTGCCCGGATGCGGTAAAACATTACTGGCAAAGGCCGTTGCCACTGAGACAGAAATCAATTTTATATCGATTAAAGGACCAGAAGTGCTAAGTAAATGGGTAGGTGAATCAGAACGTGCTGTACGTGAGATATTCAGGAAAGCAAGGACTGCATCGCCATGTATCATATTCATCGA
This sequence comes from Microcaldota archaeon, assembly GCA_021163645.1. Taxonomy (GTDB): domain Archaea; phylum Micrarchaeota; class Micrarchaeia; order Anstonellales; family JAGGTN01; genus JAGGTN01. The sequence goes on from JAGGTN010000023.1 coordinate 13,435, forward strand.
TGAAATCGATGCGATAGCACCATCAAGGGGTTCAGGGATGGATTCTCATGTGACTGAGAGGGTTGTTGATACATTGTTAACTGAAATTGACGGTTTGGCAAACATAAAAGGAATCGTTGTTATTGCTGCTAGTAACCGTCCTGATATTCTTGACCCTGCATTGCTAAGGGCTGGCAGGTTTGACAGAATAATCGATATCAAACCGCCTGATGAAAAAGCCCGGTTGGAAATCCTAAAGATACACACGCATAAAATGCCTCTGGCAAAAGATGTTAATCTGAAAGAATTGGCTAAACTAACAGAGAACTATTCTGGAGCTGACATAGAAAACCTGTGCAGAGAAGCAGGTATGGAAGCAATAAGAGAAAATATAAAAGCAAAACTCATATCAATGAAACATTTTAAGAAAGCATTAAAAATAATTAAACCAACGATAAACAAAACATACTTTGAACGCATGAAAAGATTCAAAGAATCAGCAAGTGCTATGTTCGTGTAATAGATACAAATCGCAGAGACAATGAAAATTAACCATGAAACATCAACTATGGTCAACACTATGGAGATGTAATAAAGTGTAAAACAGGGATATTGAATTGAATAAGCATTTAGCCATGAAAAGCATTATGGTTATGTAAAGCGTTATTGCTTTGTAAAACATATTATTGGCTGAAGGCATGTTATCAGCTGAGTAAATGGTTTGGAATAAAGGATTGAGGATTTGGAATAAAGATGTATTCATAATGAAAAATGGGGCAAAACATTAAAATGGATATAATAGCAATTTGCAGTATATGATAATGAAGTAAACCAAGAAGAGAGTTGATATGATGATAAACAAATCGATTGACAAAAAACACACAGAGTTATCAGAACAATCATCAATAGATTACTCACTAAATTCACTAAACCCATTAATACAACTCTTACCGCCAATACCAATCGCATCACAGGCACCACCACCTATTTTTCCTGTTTCACAAATGTCTTTTCGTAGGATACCTAAAATGCCAATATTTACTGCTGAGGAATTGCTCGAGATTGGCGTATCTGTATTAGCCATCTGCCTTGCATTGACCTTAGCGATAGGGGGAAATACCATTCAGGCCAGGATATTCCAATCACCGGATGAATTCACAAGTCATTTTATTCTTTTCTTGTTGACGGTTGCGCCCGCATTCGTGTTGCATGAGATGGGACATAAATTTATGGCTCTCAGATTAGGTCATTACGCACGATTTAAGGCGTGGATTGGTGGATTAGTATTCATGTTTGTACTTGGCATTTTCACTGGGTTCATATTCGCCGCGCCTGGTGCAGTATATATCATGATGACCAGGCGCGGCTCAAACAAAGAAAACGGACTGATATCCATCGCAGGACCAAGTGTTAATATCACACTCGGATTCATCGGATTGATATTACTCATACTCTTCGGAAACATATCATCATTAACAACAGGAGCAGATGCAGGAACAAATATATTCAACCTGGATTTCATAACCTTAACATTATTATTCACTGTTTATATTAATGGATTTTTTGCAGCGTTCAACATGATACCAATGTTCCCTTTGGATGGTGTTAAGATTTTTAGTTGGCGTAAAGATATTTGGTTGTTGATGTATATAATCTCTCTTGGCCTTATATTCATAATCGGTGGCGGTGAAGCAATAACATTTATACTGACGTTAACGGCTTTTGCAATATTTTTCAATATGATATTAGGATATTCAATGATGAGAAGGCGATTTTAAATAGGGTAAGGATATTCAAGAATATTCATGAGATCTTATTGATGGCTTGGTGGATTGTGATGGATTGGTGAGTGGTTAGTGAGTGATGGTTGAGAACGGAAGGAGTGATTACATGGCTGGTATGAAAAACCAAATTAAATTGATTGGTCAAGGAGCAGAAGCAAAAGTGTTAATAGAGAATTTCATGGGTTTAAAAGCAGTTAAAAAGATACGCGTAAAAAAAGATTATCGCGAACCGGCCCTAGATAAACGATTACGTTTAGAACGTACTAAAACAGAAACGCGGCTGATACATAGGGTTAAACGATCAGGTATAAGAACACCATATATCTATGATGTAACTAATGATTCCATCATTATGGAGTTTATCGATGGTGATATGTTGTATGATATGAAAAGAATCGATGATGAGCGTATCAGAGAGGCAGCACGGATACTAGCAAGATTGCATTCAATCAACGTTATTCATGGTGATTTCACACCTGCAAATCTATTACTTCCTTATGAAGAATATAACATGGATGGGCATGATGGACATAATAATAGTAATGAGAATAAATTGGTTGTGATAGATTTTGGTCTGGGTTTCATGTCTAACAAGATTGAGGATAAAGGCATTGATGTACTGACTATGAAAAAGAGCCTTATCAGTTTGGGTATGCACCATTCATCGAGGATTTTTATTGACGAATACCAATTGGCCGGCGGTGAGCCTGCGATTAAAGTGATAAAGCATATGAAAAGGATAGAACAAAGAGTGAGATATGCTTAGACATGATGAGAGATAACTTTTAAATATCTTTTATCATAAAGATTAGGTTTATAATCGATATACAGGAGGTGTAATCATGAAAATCATCGTTTCAGAAAAATCTGGTAAGTCGTATTCAATAAATGTTGAAAAGGATAAAGAGATGTATTTATATGGCAAAAAGATAGGCGATGAAGTCCAAGGTGATGATTTCGGGTTGGCCGGGTATATACTTAAAATTACTGGTGGTAGTGATGTTGCTGGGTTCCCTATGAGAGCAGATATCAGTGGGAATAGAAGAATCAAGGTATTGATGAAGAAAGGTAAGGGATTAAGAAAACATGGTAAGTTCAAGAAAAATAAAAGACCTCACCCAGGAGATAAAATCAAAAGGATGTTAAGAGGCAATACCATCGGCGAAGGGATAACAGAGGTTAATATGAAAGTAGAGAAAGCAGGGTCAATCGCATTAAAAGAAATACTGGGTAAAAACGAGACACAGAATAAAGACGAAGGAAAAGAAAAGGCCAAATAATATCTCTCTTAAAATCCAATCCTTAAAACTCTATTTCTAATTTAACATTCGGTCCTCTGATTTGTTTATACTCTAAATCATAATATGCTCCTACGGATAATTTTGTATTAACACCGTATATCTTATCCTTGCCTATCTCAAAATCAGCATAAACCAGTTTTAACTGTGAATAATCAGATGATTTTAAAGTAATATTCCATCCTTTACCCATATTCAATGAAACATCTCCCATAATCACAGGCTTGTAAAACGAACTCGTATCAGTTATGGATGTTTCACCTGTAACTATCACTCTAATACCTTTGCTCTTAATAAATAATGATAATCCACAATAATAATATTTATCATCACCTATTTCTTGGCCAATTAATCTCCATTCATCATCTTTCCTTATTATCCTGCGTTCGCCTGCATACAACCCAGCTATGCCTGCATGAAACATACTCTTATGTAACCGCCATCTCATCGGCCTATAAATAATATTGACATCTGATTGGACATCCTCATCTTTAAATGCACCTTCAAGACCTTTATTCACTAAATCATAAAAGGAAACCTTGGGTAATACCTCTTTAATCCTCGCCCTTAATCCTATTATCGCAGATAAAGGCAATGCCTTAAAATGAACCTCTGCACCTACACTCTTACACCAAACAGAAAACTGTGCATAATCTTCACCAGTTATTACAATAGGAACATATTGCTGTTCGCCAATCGATATTGATGCTTCATACAAAGAGATGGGCTTATCTGAGTATAATGCTTTTATTGAATTATATGTAAACTTAGCAGAATATCCCATACCAGGGATAAAACTAAACAATGATTCTCCCTTAGTTAATATCCCTACTGCTGCATCCAAGGTATCGATTCCTCTAGGCAGATTTGCTGAATACCCAGTACTTGGATCTATATTAAATATGCGCTCATAAGCATCAAACAGACTCAAAGTCCCATTCCTGACTTGATCGATGACGTCATCAAACTCATCCACCCAATCTTGATGCTCACTACCA
>JAGGTN010000039.1 GCA_021163645.1 Microcaldota archaeon
ATAAATTAGAATTTTCTATTGTTACCTTAGAATTTCCTAATATTTCAACTCTTTTAAGAGAAATATTTGAATTATTGATTTTAGAAATCCCATCATAAAATTGCAAATATCTTGGAGATGAAGAAGGGTTATCAAACCTCACTCCATCGAATTTATTATTCCCGGAATTATTAATTTTCACATCGTAGGTGAAATTGCAATCAATGAATTCAATATTATCCGATAAACCTATTATTAGTGCATTGAAGGCATGTGGATGCGGGATGTAGCCAGGAAGACCTAAATCATTACAATCAAGACATGCATTTTCATCTAATTTTTGAAAGTTACAGTTGGCAATCGTAATATTCTCTGAATTATTAATCAATATCCCACTAGGTGCATTTGAAGGATCAACCGATCCCCCGTGGCCAATAACCTTCCCTCTGCAATCAACAATAATATTAGCGGCATTAGAGATTACTATGTTATTCCCTTGTGTATACCTATCTCCACATAATGTATAAATATGTCTCTCTGGATAAAGAGAATTGAGTTCATGTGATGATATACCAAAGATTAGTGATATTAAAATATGTGATACTAATAAGATATTAAATACTCTCCTCATTCCCACTTCATCACCACCAAAAAATTTATATCTGATTAGGCATCTTAATCCTGCTTAGGATTCTCTCAATAACTGATTTAGTATGCGCATCAACTTCTTTTGACTTAGATATATATTTTGTATATACTTGATCAGCAAGACGCGCCGCCCTCTCTTTGGATAATTTGAATGCCTTGGTTATCATCTCATCGTATCTTTTATCGCCTATGATCAAATACGTTATACCGAGTGCGTACGACGCTTCAACGTTTTCAGGGTCAACAGATACAACATATTCTAACGGTTCTATCGCCTCATCATAACGTCCCATCGCGATCAAGCAATATCCTATCACCTGCCATATATCCTTTTGTTTATTATCTATCTCTGCCGCTTTTGACAGATACGATAACGCATCTTCGAACTGTTCTTTCATGTACAACGATCTGCCGTATATATAAAGTGCTATCGCGTCGTCTGGGTTGAGTTTAAGTATTTCATCTGCTGTTTCAACCGCTTCCTCTATTTTATGCTCATCTAATTGCTCCTCATTCCTCGCAATCAAATCATCTGATAATTCATCTGTCATGAATACCACATCCATTTAAATATAAAATATGTCAAATATAAAACGGCTTATAAATTTAAAACTATATGGTGATATTCATGCCTTCCATAAAAGAATTTGATTATAACCTTCCCAAACAATTGATTGCGCAAGAGCCGAGTAAGATACGTCATAAATCCAGATTATTAGTTTATCATTGCGCAAGAGAGCGTTTAGGATCGAATGAGAGAGGTTTTATTGAGCATAGGATCGAGCATAGAGAGTTCAGTGATATAATCGATTATCTCAACAAAGGAGATGTAATAGTCATAAATGAGACAAAGGTCATGAAGACGAGGTTATACGGTCATAAGAAATCTGGTGGTAAGGTAGCCATAACAATCGTAGAAAAGATAGGAGTAAATGAATATGATGTATTTGTTAAATGTAAAAATCCAAAGATAGGGACGGAATTAATATTTGAAAATGGGTTAAGAGGTAAGATAATAAATGGACGAGAAGAGAGATTTATTGTCAGGTTTAACAAACCCATTAAAGATATAATAGAGCGTAAAGGAGATTATACATTGCCAGGATATATACATAATAAGGAATATGATAGACATAGGTATCAAACCGTGTTTGCGAACGAACATAAAGAGGGGAGTATAGCAGCACCCACAGCAGGTCTTCATTTCTCAGATGAGTTGATTGAACGGTTAAAAATGAAAGGAGTGGTGTTTGCCAAGGTTTGTCTCCATGTAGGCATAGGTACGTTCAACGAAGTTCGTGCGACAGATTATACTAAACATAAAATGCATGTGGAATGGGTCGAGGTCCCAGATAACGTTGCCCACATGATTAACGAGAGAAAAGGCAAACTTTTCATAGTTGGTACAACATCGCTGAGAGCGTTAGAGACAGCAACAGATGAGAATGGATTAGTGCATCCATTTAAAGGTTTCACGAGATTGTTCGTGTATCCTGGATACAGGTTCAAACTTAAATTTGATGGAATGATTACTAATTTCCACCTCCCACGTTCCACTCTTCTCTTGTTAATCGCTGGTATAATTGGCAATGATTGGAAAAGGGTATATCAAGAGGCAATTAAGAAAAAGTATAGATTCTATTCATTTGGGGATGCAATGCTTATTCTGAGGGATTTATGAGAGATATCCCACTTTGCTCCACTCCGGGTGCATAACATTGGATAGAATATTCAGTTCTTGTAGAAATCTTTTCCCAGGCCTACTTAGCTCGTGGGCATCACTTAATCCCATGAGTTAGTTGTAATCTACCTACTTGCCTCAAAGTAAGGAAGATTTTTATAATGTTCTATCATACTTTAACTTATGTATGACTCTACAAAACCATATAAAAACGAGATTTTAAAGTTAATAAAACAAACATGGAAAACTCCTTATGTTTCAGTAGAAGATGGGGTCGTTAAAAAGAAGTTTTCTTATCCTGAATATCACCATACAGATGGGATTGGAACAAAAGGGATCTATCATTGGGAAAGAAGAAGTTTAAAGAATGCTGTGATAGATGCTATGGCTATGAATTTAAATGATTTGGCGATGATGAGAGCAAAACCTTATGCCCTTATTGATCATTTATTTATCCCAGAAGATGATGAAAGTGCTATATTAGAAATAATCTCCTATTTAACCGATAAGTGTAAGAGAATGGGGATTGCTATTACAGGTGGAGAAACAGCCATTCATAATAATATGAATGGTTTAGAAATAAGTATAACTATGTTAGGATTTGTGGAGAATCAAAAGCCCAATAGATTAAAAACAGGTAATATTTTGATAGGGATAGAAAGCAATGGTATTCATTCAAATGGCTTTACAAAGGTTAGAGAGATTTTTGGTAGCGAGCATAGACCAGAATTTATTGAACCAACCAACATTTATATAGATAATATCCTCTCTTTGAATAAACGGTTTGATGTTTATGGAATGATGCATATTACAGGAGGAGCTTTTACAAAGCTGAAAGATATCTTACCTGAGAACACAGATATTATAATTAGAAGGGATCATAGATTGCATCCTCAAGAAATATTTTATGAGATGTATAACAAAGAAATGTCTGATGATGAGATATATAAAACATTCAATTGCGGGATTGGGTTTGTAATAGGGGTTGAGAAAAAGGATACTGATAAGATTTTAAACGAGATTAAAGGATTTAAAACCGCTATTATTGGTGAGGTAGTTGAAGGACATCATAGGATAAGAATTGAGTCTATGTTTTCAGGGCAAGAAGTAAAATATTGAATTTTTTCTCTTTTTCTTTATACACTCATGGAGGATCTTGCTTAATCCTTAAAAAATCCAATTACCTGATTGAGAACTCACATCCGCAATAATTCTGTCTGTAAAGCTTAAGCTGTTTGCTCAATTCTATACTTCTTATCTGCCCTCCTTTTTTCCTGAAATTATCTGATATGTATTTAAGGTCATATTCGCTCGCGATGGTTTTGCCTATTTTTACTATTTTGTTATAATCCTTCATAGGTCCCATTATGAGTGTGCTGGTGATAGCATCATAATCATTGATCTTAGCATACTCTGCTGTTTTCCTAAGCCTAATAGCGTAACAAACAAAACATCTGGCTCTACCTTCAGGTAATGATTCTAATCCTTCTATCTTATGTTTCCATAACCTGTGTTCATGGTTCCAATCAGAGATATCAAATGGTTCTATCAAATCGAGTTTAAAATGTTCAGCGAGTATTCGTGCAGAATCCAATCGTTTTGCGTATTCGTCTTTTGGATATATATTTGGATTATAAAAAAATAAGTCAATCTTGTTGCCCTCATTAATAAGACGTTCTACCACTCCACCTGCACAGGGACCACAACAAACATGAACCAGCACTTTCATTTAAGCACTCTCTCTGTTTTAATATTTAGCTCTTTAATTTTTTGGTAAGGTATTCAATCACAGTATCGACAGACATCAGTTCCTCTTTTCCACTATCCATATCTTTAAGTTTCACTTTATTCTTTTCCATTTCTTCAATGCCTATGATGAGCACATAAGGGATATGCTCTTTGTTTGCATAATCTAAGGCTTTGCTCAACTTCTTATCAAAAGCCACATCACAGCTTATCCTCTCATTCCTCAACGCGCTAGCTGTCTCCAAGCATTTTGCCAATGTTTCTATTGGTATAATATATACCTGTGGGTTCTTTACTTGCTTTATATGTTCTAATCCTTTCTCCTTAATCGCTTCATATATTACGTCTAATCCAAATGTTATTCCAGTCGCTGGAAAGTTCCTTTCACTATTTAAGAAATTCTTAATCATATCATCCCATCTGCCGCCTGCTGCCAGGCTACTCTTAACATTATCTGTCTCTTTCAGATAAACCTCCCATACCATACCTGTGTAATAACCCAACCCGCGCGCTAGACTAGGTAGGAAAACAACATCTTCTTTGATACCGTATGCTTTGCAGAATTTAAGGAAATCTTTAACCTCATTCACACCCTGCATGCCAAGTGAATTATTCTTAACATAATCACCTATCTTATCAATTCTATCCTCATTGGGTAATGACTCAACCTTTTCCAATATGTTAAATAGTTTATTTATACTCTCTTCATTTATCCCTTTATCTTTCATCTCTTCTATCACTGTTTCCTTACCGAATTTAACCAGTTTATCAAGGGAGAGGGCAGCAGGAACAAGCATATGTTTATCGATTCCACATTCCATGAAAAGACCAAATTGGAGTTTCTTATTGTTGATTTGAATATAAACATCCAATCCCAACTTTTTGAATACGTCAAAAGCCATCTTCATCAACTCAGCATCAACTGCCATAGAATCACTGCCTATAACATCAACATCACATTGAGTGAATTCCCTAAATCGTCCTGTCTTAACCGGGCCATCTCTAAACACTTTACCTATTTCATATCTTTTAAATGGCATTCTTAGGTTTGGGTACATACCTATAAGTTTGGCGAGTTTAAATGTGAGTTCATACCTCAGGATAAGGTCACGTCCACCTCTATCTCTCAATTTGTATGTTTCGTTTAGTATCTCATCTCCGCCAGCATACTTACTAGCTCCAACCTCCCAATAATCAAGAATGGCAGTTTCTATTGGTCGGTATCCGTATAATTTGAATATCTCTTTTATATTATCAGTGATCCATTCACGAATGACCTGTTCATCAGGGAGATAATCTTTTGTTCCTTTTACAGGAGCAAGCGTAATCTTAGAATTCATTTCATATCACCTCTTAAACCAATATCCTCTTACCTCCTACATTGATTTAGATTAATAATTAAGATGTTCTGGTTAGTAATATTTAAAATTACTTCTGATATAATATATCTATATACCTATATCAATAAGTATGTTGCAGTAGTCAGCTTTACAGTATATCAGCCGAGGGATATTGTGGATAGGGATCTCATTAATAATAAATCAGATGAATCAAATATAGAATCAAAAGCAGGATCAAAAATAGAATTAGGTAGATATCGTCATTTTAAGGGTAAAGAATATCAGGTATTAGGTATAGCTATTCATACAGAGACAGAAGAGGATATGGTCATCTATAAGGCATTATATGGCGATGAGAAGGTATTTGTAAGGCCTCTTAAAATGTTCAATGAATACGTTGAACTCAAGGATGGGAGAAGAGTAAAAAGGTTCGAGAAGATAAACGATGTTGATTAACTTATTTTTGTTTAATTATTAATCTTAACCTTCACCACCTTTCTTGAACCCTCTTATTATTAAGATATATGCTGCGATTAATGTTATAATTCCTACTCCTACTGATTCTTCAATATTTCCAGTCCTTTGATACCAAGAATATCCAAAATATCCAGCAATTAAGAGCATAACGATATACCTGGCAACCGTAACAGCTCCTGTTGGCGCCTTACGTTCAGTTACTAATAGATAAAATAATATTCCAAAAACAAGTCCTGCAATCGCTGCATAATACCAAGGTTCTACGTCAAAATAATTATATAGCGCATATGCTATTACTACTGCTAATAAGAGGCTGAAAAATAGTTTTATATTCTTCATAGTTCCTTCGCTTATCATTTTATCACCTAATCATTTACGAAAAGCCATATTATCAAAATAATGAGTTCATCTTTATAAATGTTTTTGAAGATATCTTATGAGATAGAATGTCAAAACATATAACTTAAATAAGAGATTATTATAAATAGGATATTATCATAAAATAAGATAAAAGAATGAAAGAGGCATTTTTATGAACAAACTTGCAAGCAGTATAGCCAAAGGAAGCTTCCTGATAAGCATATCATCAACAATAAACAAATTGTTAGCAATCTTGTTTGTGCTGTTAGTTTTATGGTATGTGCCTGATAATATTGGAGCTTTTTCAATTGCGATGGCGCTTATTGGAATTATAACTTTGGTTCCATCTTTAGGTATTCCTCCAAGCCTAACGCGTTTTATTGCTTACTATACAGGGAGGAAAGAAATCCATAAGATATGGCCAACATATAAAAATCTCACGTTATTGATGTTTATTATTGCTTTGGCAACTTCATTAATATTTTATTTTAGTGCAGGGAGGATATCTGATTTCTATAATAATAGCAATCTGTCAGATATCTTAATGCTCATTATAATTGCTTCACCGTTTATATTGATCCATCCTGCAAATATAGCCTACCTTAAAGGGTTGAGAAAATTTAAAGCTGTTGCAGTATTGAGCCTGTTTTTTATGATAGTTCAAGTCATTGCTCTCTTATATTTCATATTCTATGCTGACGAGCCAACGGCATATAACGCAATCTTATCAAAGGTATTATCATATCTATTGGTGATTATACTTGAATTCATATTTATTCTGTATTTTAGCACTGATTTTATCAAAAAGGCGAACAGGAAGATTACATGGAAGGATTATAAAGAGATATTCTCGTACGGCATACCATTATATCTATCATCTTATGGTAGTTATTTAGCTAATTGGACCGATACTCTTGTGTTGGGTCATTACGTAGAAGATGCATGTTTGGCAGGATATTACACGATGTCGATGATAGCTAGAAACGTGGGTTATTTTGTAAGTATGATTTTGTCAACCGTGCTTAACCCAACGATAACATATTTGATAGGGAAAGGAGATGATGAAAATGCGGTAAAGGTGAGCACGCACGCTACCAAATGGTATCTTCTTCTGAGCACTCCATTATTGCTCGCCATCTTGATATTCCCAAAACAGATAATAAGTATTGTATTACCTAATTCTAATTATGTTAATTATTATTACTTGTTATATGCGTTGGCGCCGTCGTTTTATATGATAACATTATCAGGTGCATATAGGAACTTATTATGGGCAAAGGGAAGAACAGATGTATTCATGAAAGTGTCAGGGATCATTGTGATACCCAATATTATCTTGAATGTTATATTTATTCCATTGTTTGGACCCATAGGAGCGGCGGTTGCGACAGCGATATCGTTCGTATCGGCTGAATCACTATATATTATGGAAGGTAGGCGATATGGAGTCAGATATCATAAAGATTCCATAAAAATTATCATGATAAATGTAATTCTTGGATTGCTATTGTTTGCTGCGAATTTTATGTTCAATCTTAATATGATTGAGATGGTGGGTTTGGCAGGTATGTTTGCTGTTTTGTATATAACTATGCTGTATCTAAGTAAAATTATCACAATCAATGATATCCATCTAATAATCCATAAACAGCAATAATAATCATAACAGCAACAAGTAGATATAAATCTTTTTAAATAAGAGGTAATAAATATATATCCATGGAAAAAATAATAAGTAGAACAAGTAAAGGAAATGAAACAAATGAAGTGTACGTTGATAATATATTGGGCACTATGGGATATCAAATGAATAACTCAAATCATAAAGGTAATAGGGGCAATACTAGCAAAACTAGTTATAGGGACAAGATAAACCATATAAATTATGAAAAGGCAGATAGAAGAAGACAGAAATTGATTTATTTACTAAAGAATCCTATCATATCAAGTATAGTCAATACGAACAAGAAATATGGTATACATGCAAAATTATCAAGGATAATTAATTCGTTCCAATTGTACATGATAGAGCCAGAGGTTTTTATGGAAGAAAAGAAATTAGGATTCAGGAAGCATTCGGTTGATGTAATAATGTTATCTTCTGGGTGGAATACTGCAGTAGATATGAAAAATTATATTGACTTTCTTAATCTAAATCTAGAAGATGCCAAATTAATCGCTGATGAGCTTAAAAGGTTAACACATACTAATTCATACGTCATATTTACTCAGGATTTTATTCCTTCTCCAGAACCAGATGTCTCTATGCGCGATGTTTCCAATTATCTTATTACCAATGCAATATTGTTCTTGGAGAATAAGGGATTTACTGGAGCAGGAAAAGAATTGCAGGAGATGTTTCCTATTCTAGAATTGTTGAGTGATTCTTTTTGGATTGGAAGAGATAGGTTTCATGGTATCCATAATATTATCTTAAGGAAAGCTAGGAGATGAACGGATGGCAACAATTATTAAATTTTTGTGTTTCAATTATATAGGTAATTCTAAGTATATAGTAAATCTAAGTTAGCAAGCATGGAGTTGATTTAATGACTGTATTGGACAAATTTAAAGATTATATTCCAGAGGTTATGAAGGGTATGGAAATCGCAATACCTAGAGATAACAAACCGAAATATGTGTATGATTTGATATGGGATTTTTTAGACCGCGGAGGAAAACGAATAAGACCTATCTTATTTATGATGAGTTGTAAGGCGGTAGGAGGAGACCCAAAAGAATATATGCAAGTAGCTGCGGCGATTGAGTTCTTTCATAACTTTACTCTTATTCACGATGACATTGAAGATGATTCCAAGCAGAGAAGGGGTAAACCATGTACACATATCAAATATGGGCTTCCATTAGCTATTAATGCTGGTGATGGATTATTTGTTTATTCTTTGAATACTCTCATTAATGCTGATATGAAACCAAAGAAATTAGTAGGAGTATCAAGGATTCTTTCAGATGGCTTTGTGAAGGTGTTAGAGGGGCAAGGTTATGATATTGGTTGGGAGAAAGATAAAAGATGGGATATAACAGAAGAGGATTATTTTAAAATGGTAAGTGGTAAGACAGGAAGCCTTATTGCTGTTTCATGCGGGGCGGGCGCCTTTTTAGGAGGAGGAAAGAAAAGGCAGGTTAAAGCTCTCCGTGAATTTGGTATGGCGATAGGTATTGCATTCCAGATTCAAGATGATATCTTAAACATAACTGGTGGAAATGGAAAATTCAAGAAGACATTAAGAGAGGATATCACAGAAGGAAAGAGAACTTTGATGGTGATAAGGACATTATCCAAATGCAAACCAGAAGAGAAGGAAATGCTTACAGAGACGTTAGATGCGCATACGACAGATCCAGATAGGATAGAAGATGTTGTAAGATTATTCAAGAAATATAAAGCAATTGAATACGCAGATAAGACAGCCAAAAGGATAGTGGTAAAGGCTAAGAAAAAACTTGAACGAGCACTTCCAGAGTCAGAATATAAAACATTGTTGCTTGAATTGGCAGATTTTATCACAGAGCGAGAGTATTAAAATAAGGTTTGGAGGAATGTTGTGTCTATGAAATTAAATATAATAGACTGTTGAATAGGTGATGATATGAGTAACTGTAAAAAAGATTTTAAGGTACCAGAAGATAAAAAGGTCAATGCGAAAAAGGTTGTAAAGGCTCTCTCTGCTTCTGGTGGTGAGATAAAGGCGCGAGGGTATGACAGTAAATTAGCACATTTTGTATTCTATGAAAGGGATGAAAGAAATAAAGTGCATAAAAGAGCTATTGCTGAGATTGATGTGAAGATGAACGGAAAGATAACGGGCGCAGAGGTAAATGAACTTGCTAAGAAGATTCCTTATGTGGATGGGAGAGAGAGATTTGTTGCAGAGATAGCCAGACAGTTTCAGGCGGATTTTGGTGATGTGATTAATGAAGATTCGCAGAGCATTTCTGAGGAATAGGGATAAAAAAGAACTATCGGAGATACTTTTAACTTCTTTTAATCGCATCTTTTTTAATAAAAAAGATGAGGTAGGTATTGAGTTGATAGATGGTAAAGAAGTATTAATAGTGAATAGCCTGCCATATTTTATATTATACAAGGAAGATGGAAAAACAATCCCTCTCCCAACTTTGAAACTCATTTACAAACTACTTATAGATAAGATAGAGATATTAAAGAGTATAATTGTTGATGAAGGAGCAATTAGATTTATCATCTCAGGTGCTAATGTGATGAGACCTGGCATCATCCATGTTGATAGTGATATTAAGAAAGGGGACATCTTATCTATTAAAGATGGAAATGGAAGAGTGTTGGCAGTAGGAAAATCGTTGTATTCTTCAGATGAGATTAATAACATGAATTCTGGAATTGTTGTTAAAAATATCCATCATATTGGTGATAGAATTTGGAATATAAAGAGCCGTAAGAGTCATGAGAAAGCTTAAAAGCAAACAATTTTAAAATCGAAATTTTAATATTCATTCCATGAAAGGTTCAGGTTATTTCATAGAGCTTATGTCCCATTATTCTGATAATCAGAGTTATGTGTTACTGGTTATAAAGGAAAATAATAATGGAAAGGGATTCAAAAAGAAGATATACAGATATGCGTTTGACCCTTACTTCTATATTAAAACAGATGAACCAGACAAACTCATCAACGATCTGGATACGTTCTCGATATACCATAAAGGCTCAGTGGTAAAGGTAAAGGATGTGAAAAAGGAAAAGAAAACTATGCCAAACGGAAGGGAAGATGATGTGCTTAAGATAATCTGTTATAATCCAAATGATGTACCGATGGTGAAACAAGCACTTAAATTATATGGGGAATGCTATGAATACAAAATCCCATATTTACATAGATTCCTTATAGATACCGGATTAGTCCCGTTGAACTGGTTGGAGTTTGAATGTGAAGATGATGAGATAATCAGTTTCGGTAAGCAAGCGGATAAGAAGATACCTCTTAATATAATGGCTTTTGATATTGAAGTGTATAATAAGAGTGGAGCAAATGTTGATCCAAAAAAGGATCCGATAATCATGATCAGTTTATATAATAAAGAAACAGGAGGTAGGGTAATAAGTTATGAGGATAGTGATTTAGATTATGTTATATCTGTAAGAAATGAGAATGAGATGATTGAGAGATTCTGTGATATTGTAAATGAACAGGATATTGATATCCTTGTTGGTTACAATAGTGGGATGTTTGATATACCTTACCTGAAAGAACGCGCAAAAAAATTAGGTATACCACTCAGGCTTGGATTGAACGAATCTGATATATCATACAGGAAATATGGTATAGGTGCAACGGTTAACATACCTGGTAGAGTACATTTTGATTTATATCCTGCCATTAGGATTCTTGGTGGTATGGGAGCTGTGCATATCCAAAGATATACATTGGAAGAGGCGTATAAAAATATCATAGGAGCAAAGCTTGAGTCAAAGGATATAAACAAGGCAAAGATATGGGAGTACTGGGAAAAGGATGGAATAAGGGATAGGCTATTTGAGTATTCTTTAGGTGATGCCAACGCTACGTATGAGATAAATAAAAGCATCCTCCCTGTAGAGATCCAGCTCACTAAAGCATCTAGGTTGCCTTTATCTGAAGTATATCGCGCAGCATCGAGTAAGATGGTGGAATCGGCTTTAATGAGGGATGCTTTTGTTAATGGATTCATTATTCCCAAGATACCTAAGGAAAATGAAGTCAGAATGAGAATGATGAATCCTATTGAGGGGGCGTTTGTCAAAATGCCTGAGCCAGGCATATATGAAAATCTGGCAGTGTTGGATTTTAGGGGTATGTATCCAAGTATTATTGTATCACATAATATTGATTGTTATTCTTTTGATATGTTACTCTCAGATGATGAATCATACATCAGCCCAAAGGGATATAGATTTGGAAAAAATAAGAAAACTCTAATTCCTAATGTCCTCAGGAGGTTATTAAAAGTGAGAGGTAGGTTTAAGGAAGAACTTAAAAAAATGGATAAGACTAATCCGGACTACAAACTAACATTCGCAAAAACGCAAGCATTGAAAATATTGATCAATTCATTTTATGGTTACATTGGATATGCTCGTTCAAGATGGTATTCAAGAGAAGCGGCTGCAAGTATCACTGCCTGGGCCAGATATTACATAAAGGAAACAATAAACAAAGTAGAGGAGAAGGGGTTTAGGGTATTGTATGGGGATACTGATTCTGTCTTTCTATTGATGGGCAATAACAAGAAAAAGGATGTGTATGATTTTTTGGATTCATTAAACAATCAATTGCCTGAAGATATGATGTTAGAACTTGAAGGATTTTATTCTCGGGGTGTGTTTGTATCTAAGAGAGCTGGGGCTGATAAAGGAAGAGGAGCTAAAAAGAAATATGCACTTGTTGATGAGAAGGGTGATATAAAAATAAGAGGATTCGAACTCGTGCGTAGGGATTGGTCTGAGATAGCTAAGGAAACTCAGATGAAGGTTTTAAAAGCAATCTTATATGATGGCGACCAGGATAAAGCAGTACGAATAGTAAAAGAAACAATAAAAAAATTAAGAGATGAAAAGGTGCCATTAAATAAACTAATTATATTCACAAAGATAAAAAGAGATCCAAAACATTATACAATAATCTCTCCTGAAATTGTGGCCGCACGGAAAGCAGCTGAGAATGGATTGAAAATAACTAGAGATTCTATTATAGGTTATATTATAGGCAAAGAAGGTGATAGTATATCTAATAAGGCGCAGTATTACAAATTCGCCAAAGATTATGACCCAAACTATTATATAAACAATCAGGTTATCCCTGCAGTGTTAAAGATACTTAAAGAGCTAGGATATTCTGAAGACGAATTAAAAACAAATGGAAAACAGAAAACATTATGGGACTAAATCATATCTAATCTTTTGGGTGATTATATGGAATTTGTATCGGATAAGCCAGTGATGATAATCGATAGGTATATTGTGGTTAGTGATATCCACATTGGAATTGGAAGGGGAGGTAAGAATAAATACCCAAAAGGAATCTATAATACGATTGATATCGAAAAAATAATGGAAAGAAATATAATAAACGTAAAAAAGAGATTTAAAAAAACAGATAAAATAATCCTTTTGGGTGATATCAAAGAAGATATATTTTCAGTATCTTCTGATGTTTATCATTTTCTTAATTTCCTCAAAGAAAATTTTAGAGAAGTGATTATAGTAAAAGGCAATCATGATGCCAATATAGAAACAGTTCCTGGTATTACTGTTTATCCTTCATCAGGTTTTATCTTAAAGATAGGTAAAACCTGTTATGGTTTTGCTCATGGGCATTCATGGCCAGATGAAAAGTTAATGCTCTGTGATTATCTTATTATTGGACATCAGCATATGTATAAAGAAATCATTGATGCCCAAGGAAAGGCTTATTTTAAGAAAGTGTGGGTAGTTGCTAAAAAGATAAAAATAAAGAATGCGATGAAGAGATATAAAAAGATAAATAAAAAGATAAAGTTAATCATTATGCCTGCTTTTAATCCATTGTTATCAGGTACAAAAATAGAGAAGGGAATTGGTCCCATATTTAAAAATAATCTTTTTGACATGGCACACATAGAGATTTATTCTTTATCAGGTATTTTGCTTAGAAAATAAAAATAATTTTAATTATGTATAAAGTTTCTCATGCAAAGAACAAATTCTTAATATGATCCATACTTCTAAATTGAAATTTGTATTTTATTATTTACTCTTTTTTCAGAGTGAGATATCTTCGTTATGGCAATCAAAGATTGGAACTTGGTAAATTGAATATTTGCCAACCGTTTCAATATTATGATATTCCCTTTTAAATATTACCCTTTATATATAAGTATATCTTAGTGAGGAGATCTTTTATGTCAGCCAAGGAAAAATCAAAACATGGTAAAAGTAAGAGAGGTAAAGGTAAAAAGAAAAAGGGGAGAGAAAAACTTGTTGTTTGCGCTGCTTGTGGCAGAAGAATCCCACGTGATAGGGCAATTTATGTTAATAGAAGACAGGTTTATAGCACAGATACTAAGAAGGATGATGAAGTAAAAACATTTTCTATCATTCGACTCCCTTATTGCATAAGCTGTGCTAAGCATAGGGGTATTTTTGAAAAGAAAAAGAGGCAGGCTAAACGTAAGAGAGAAGAATAAATTATTTTTCATTATTAAATAACTCTCCAGTAAGAGGTAGATTTAATGAAAAAGAGAAATAGGTTAGTTATGCCAAATGTAGAGGATATTGTTATAGAAATAAACAATAAAAAATTCTGTGGACATAAGATTTTCGTTGGCAATATGCCTCTCATCATAATCTATGGTAAAAAAGGGTATATTGCATCTTCTTATATAAACAAGGAAACTGCAGAGAAATTGGGGGATATTGCTGGATTTGTTACTAATATAAAAGATTTTGATGATCTTACACATGCCAAGGTTAAATATACAACTTCATGGGCTGAAGATATTGGGATAAGACCTGGTATGAGCATACAAAAAGCGCTTTCACTTTTAGGTAGCGATGAATAATAGGGGGAGAATAAATGGTTGATGAAAAGGCATTTGAGAAAAAAAAAGATCTAAACGGCGTAATGTGTTCTAAACATAAGTATAAACCAGCAAAGGCGTTCTGTGCTGTTTGTGGTAAACCATTTTGCGAAGCAGACTTAGCAAAAATTGGGAACGAATATGTATGTTATGATTGCTTAAGAGCAATGATTAAGAAACATGGGCGTGAACCAACAGTTGAATTTAAATCATTAACACCAATTTTAATAATTGGAGCTTTTGTATTCATTCTTATGGCAATCTATTTTGTATTTCTTCATATTGATTATGCTCCAAAGTTAATGGAAGACTTAAAATCTCCAGAAGCAAGGATATATATGAGAGATGTAATTATTGCATTATTATTTTTCATAGAAGCTATTCTAATATTATTGACCAATAAGACTGCGTTTGCGCTTGGGATATTCTTATCATTATGGATGTTGTTTGGTTTTCTCGCAGCCCCTTCGGCAGTTGAACTTCCTGAGATTACAACTGAATACATTATACTTCGTGTAATCTTACCAGTCCTAGCGCTCATCACATTACTTATAGGTAAAAGGAATCTGTACAAATAGAATAAAATGTCATGTCTAAATTTTTCATATCGGTTTTTTGGTTGATAGTTTGTTAGTTAATTAATTAGTTGGTTGATTAGAATAGGATTCATAATATTGAAACAGATAAGCGCACTTTTTGCCCATCGGGCAAAACATGAACTAAAAAGGTAAAGCAAGGTATACCTATACCTCATTCCTGCCTTAAAAGACAGGGTTTTCTTGCCGAATTTTATATAAAATGATTATCAAATGCTCGCATAGGTTATGATGTCATCGGATGCTTATAAACACTTTCTTATTCTTGGTCTATTCTCCACTTTGGTCTTGGTTTTACCATTGAAATAGGTATTGTTATACCCTTTTCATATCTAAGATATCCTGTATATGCTATCATCGCACCGTTATCCGCATTGAATTCATTATCAGGAACAGCAAATCTAGCACCATGATACCCAGCCATCTTATAAAGCATTTTCTGAAACATCTTATTCTGAGCCACACCTCCACATAGGAGAACCTCTTTCTTGTGGGATAAGCATAACGCACGTTCTGCTGCCTCAGCTACCTCTGCAAAGGCATTATGCATAACCGAATAAACAATATCTTCATTGTTATACTTGCCTGTCATGCGTTTTGATGCATGTGTCAGCAATCCGGCAAACACAAAGTTCATCCCTTTAACAGAGTAAGGTATATCTGGGATATAATTCCCTCTTTTCGCCATCATCTCTAGCACAGAGCCATGAGCGTATTCAAGACCTATCTCTCTTCCTAGGGCATCGAAAAGGTTTCCCATTCCGATATCTAACGTCTCACCAACCACTCTATACTCTTCATCTTCCTGTATGATGATTTGTGTGTTTCCCCCGCTCACATAGATTATTAAAGGATTTCTCATACCTGTCGCCCATTTACCTATCTCTATATGTGCCTGACAATGATTAACAGGAATTACAGGAATTTTATATTTTAACGCAAACAACCGTGTAATGAATGCTCCTACTTGGAGACATTGCCCTATCCCAGGACCTTGTGAGAAAGCAATAGCATCAACGTCTTTCATTGAATATTTTGACGTTAATATATCGATAAGCCTGCCTGCTACTTGTTGATGGTGATCTGCCACCTTGCGCGGGACCATACCTTCACCTTTAGGAGTTTTGTACATATCTTTGACCTGAAAAATTTCATCATTATCACTATCATATAATCCGAAACCCAAAGTATGTGCTGTTGATTCGATACCTAATATCTTCAAAAAATCACCACTTCTTAATATGCCACTAAAAATACAACAAACATCAATATATTAAAACATAGATGAGCGATAATAGTTGGATATATCCTCTTTTTATAAAAATAAAAATATGAAAATATAAAACCTATTGGCAGCACAACTAACATTTCAGATATTGAACCATAGAACCCATGCGCAGCTGCGAATAATACCGCTGAAACAAATGGACCTACCTCTCTAACCATGAACGCCCTAAAAAAGATCTCTTCGCTAGTAGAACCTAATATTATCACGATTAAGAGTAATGGCTTAGGGATCATTACCAGTTTATCATAAACCTTTTGGCTATCATTCAAACCAGCATCTTTCATGATTAATGATAATATATAAGTGATAAATAAGACAAGCAATACAAGTAATATACCATACATAATATCCTGCCAGTCAATTTGACCAAGATGAAACTCAGCAATAGTATCAGATAATGATTTACCTCTAAGCTCATAATAATAGAACGGTGATGTCAGAAACAGTAAGGATAAGGCAAAAACCGATGATATGTTTGTAAAGCACAATGATATTATTAATATTGCTGATGATAATAAGAATGTTATGATCCCATGCTTAAGATAAACAAATACCAGAACAAATAGGACAATTAGAACAGATAATACAATAGCAGGTATAAAAGAATATACACCAATATGTGATAGAGAATATATAATAAGAAAGAGCAGAAAAGAAATAAAGATAGAACTAGTAATAACATCTATTTCTTTTCGTAATAGCCGCATTTTCCACACGATCTTCTATCCTTATGCTCTGCCAATCTTACACCCGGGCCACATTTTGGACAGTATTTATGAGGAGTATATGGAACAATCTTTTTCTCATGCTTCTTTTTTTGCTTCTTCCCCCTCTTTCGTACCTTTCTTTTCTTCTTCCCCACTTATTTCACCTCTTATATACCTCTTAACGATAAACTTTGGCTCTATTTCTCTAAGCTTATTTGCATCTTCATAAGCATGGACCTTTCCCTTAATTAAATGGGAGCCGTATACACTATTCGTATTTCTGAGAACGATAAGTTCTGGCTTTATATTGAGCTTTTTTGAAAGTGCCTTTATTATCTCATCTCTCTTAGGTGATGCTCCTGAAAAATTTATCTTAAATTCTACCTCAGTCCTACCAAGCAAGGCATTCTTAAAAGGTTCGCCTAATCTCACTTCCATACAATCAACCTCTCACTTTAACTATCTTCTTTTTTCCAAGTGCTTCTATCAAATCAGCTTCCTTACCCGGTTCTGGCTTACCTTCCAAGTCATCAGGGATAGGAAGTTCAAATACTTCATATGTTTGAGTATCCATTAACTGAACACTATTCCCAGATACAGAGACTATTTGCGCTGTTGAACGATTTATTATTGGGATCTCAACATTTGCATGACTGTTGCCCAAAAATACCTTCTTTTCCCCATTAAATATACCAATCCCGGTTATCCTCATTTTAGCATGACCATGCTTGCCAGGTGCTGATACATCTATTGAAACTACCCTACAAGGGATACCATCTATAACCATATATTTACCTACTTTTACATCCTTTACAGTTCCAAAAATCTTTTCTTCAGACACATAATCAACTCCGCTAAAAATAGTTTGTTTATGAAATCATGTATATAAGTATTTTAAAACCTTTTGTCGAACTTAGTTTTTATCCCAAAACAGCTAATGTTATATCTTATCTACCCCACGCCTTATTAACCAATCTCTGAATTTCTTTAATATCTTCATTTGTAAGATGCTTGAACCTTCCTTGAAGTTTAAAATATTCTTCTACAGGGATAAACTTTGGCTGAATATTAATCGTTTCCTTGCCGTTTTCTACCTCATATAATTTCCATAATCCAGTATCAACTGCCAATCTACCTAATTTAACACCCAGAGAAGAATCATGTTTCCACCCAGGTACACAAGGAGAAATCGCAGTAATCAATTTTGCCCCTTTAATCTTCATCGCTTTTTTAACCTTATTCTCCAAATCAACAATATATCCAGGTGAAGCAGATGCAATATAAGGTATATTATGTGCCCTTGCAATACTCAACAAATCCTTTTTTTGTTCTTGCTTACCACGTATCTTAGAACCTACTTGAGATGTGGTAGTCCATGCCTTATATGGTGTTGCACCACTTCTCTGAATCCCAGTATTCATGTATGCCTCATTATCATAACAGAAATAAAGTACATTATCGTTCCTTTCAAGCATTCCTGAAAGGATACCCATTCCAATATCATAAGACGCACCATCACCAGCTATTACAACAACCTTTGTATGATTATTGCCATTTACTTCCAATGCTTTTGATACTCCTGTCGCCACCGCTGCTGCATTTTCAAACGTAACATGGATATATGGCACCTTCCACGCACTCATAGGATAACACGATGTAAATATCTCTGCGCAACCAGTTGCATTAATCACTATCGAATCCTTACCAATAGCACGCATGACTGTTCTTATATTTATTGCTGCTCCACACCCCGCGCATGCGGTATGTCCAGATACAAGAACATCATCTTC
>JAGGTN010000002.1 GCA_021163645.1 Microcaldota archaeon
CCTACCGAGTATCACTAATAGAACGGCGATTACTATAACAATAACTAATAACGCCCATCCATAAGTCATTAAATATTCCATTGCGGCTTGACCTTTTCTTTCCATTTTATCACCTTATTCATCATTTAAATCATTCATTAATCGATAAGCGGACCCGGAGGGATTTTCGTTATATCTGTCTTTGACATTTCAAATCTTATTTCGAACCCTCGACCTACTGCTTCCCTCTATATTATGATCCATAGTCATTAGAAGGCAGCCGCTCTATCCAAGCTGAGCTACGGGCCCACATCAGATTATATCAAACTCATATCATATAATCTTAATGATATAATTCAATAAACTTTTTAATATATATTGCTTGCTATTCTGATATTTTAAGGTGTGAGACCCCTTACTTCCACTATTCTAAGTAATTTTTAATATATTAATTTAATTATTTTGTTTTAAATTTTTCTTTTTTTATCCTCTTTTTTATCCATAACAATTATTTTCTTTTGTTTATTTATCAATACATGTTTACTCATTAATGTCAATTCTCATCAACACAAATTGGTTTCTATTCATCTATACCAATTGATTGGATGTTTGTTGTATACACTTTATAAATAACTAAATAATCAGAAAAATGTGAGAAAAATACATCTGCAGTCAACTCTAATTCATCAGGTACTAATAATACTGATTTTGTCTTGAATGGAAGAACAGATAATCTTGATCTTTTCAAAGCATAATAAAATCTCCTTTTTATTCTATTATACCCTTTTCCTGTTTTGATATCATATAAGTATAAAAACATATGACCACCTACTTTCACTAATCTCCTATTTTCATTAATTACTAAGATTTATAATATTGAACAATATATTTCATTAAATTTAATTTTGTCATTAATTATAAAGATGTATAAATATATAAATGTAACCATAGTTACAAATGAAATAATATATTATATTAAAAGACAACATAATTAATACATTAACGGAAGTGAGGGGTATATCTGTAAAAAAAATTAGTAAGATTTTATAGACAATATAAAACAATCAACTGTGAAAACATTTAAAAACATGAAACTATTTATTAAACCATGGTAGATATTATAAGGTTGAAGAATATTACGGATCCTTTACTAAACCAAAAATATATTTTTGGTTTAGCAGTTGTAGATATTGAAGGAAACTCATTTATTAATAATATAAAGGATTTTAACAGGATAAAAGAACTCGTTAATATTTATAAGATATCAAGAGACATAAGCGAAGAGGTAGATAAGTCTTCTTTATCTTATTTAACAACAGAATTAGATGATAAATTCTTTTTTATAGCTGAAATTAATAAAAACAATTTATTAATAATAGACACAACAGTTGATAAGTATCAAAATTTAATAAGATTAATGTTCAAACTCCTCCCAGAATTGAGTAAGATAATTGAAGCGTGAATGGTGATAAGATGAAAAATATAGAAAGAATACCTAGTTTTATACCTGGATTAGATAGTATGATTGAAAATGGTTTTGAAGAAAAGAGTATTATCCTAGTGGCTGGAAGTTCTGGTACAGGTAAGACAATTTTTGCTACACAATGGGCATATCATGGAATAATTAATAAAAGGAATTGTTTATATTTATCCTTTGAAGAGTTGAGAGAACCCTTCTTTTTACATGCAGGAAGATTTGGATGGGATTTAGAGAAATTTGAGAAAAAGAAAAAATTCAAATTTATCAGATATCCTCCGATTGAAGTTGAGAAATTCATAACAGACGCACCATACATAAAAGACATAATAGATGAATACAATATTCAACAAGTAGTATTGGATTCTGTTACTTCACTACTTTTGTTACAAGAAACTGAATACAAGCAAAGAGAAACCTTTTTTAAAGTGACAGAAATTTTAAGGGATTGGGACTGTACAACATTATTAACATCAGAAGCACAAACAACATCAGAACCAACAACAATACAACCACGTTTCAATGTAGAGTATTTGGTTGATGCATATTTAGCATTATATATGATAAGAAAGAGAGATATAAGGGAGAGAGCAATGGAAATCATTAAAATGAGAGGAACAAAGCATATGAATAAGATAGCACCATTTAAAATAACAAATAAAGGAATAGAGATTTATCCTAATAATCCTGTATTTGGAGGCGTGTGATGTGGTTGTCACAGAACATGAGCCATTGATATCAAGAAGGATAAAAAAAATCAACATTATTAAAACAGTTAAAGGACAGACATCAGTTGAAGTGATTTTAATACTTGCTGTTTCTTTGGTTATATTATCATCAATAATCTTCTTAGCTTATTCTAATCTACGAGACATGAAAACAGAAATAGCCATCAAGCAAGCTGCTCAAACAGTAAATATGATTTGTGAAAAGGGAGATGAGTTATATAGTCTTGGTGATGGAACAAAAATAACGATTGAGATAATCCTTCCAGAGAGCTATATTTCAAATCAATCATATATATCCGGCAATACCATAAACGTTTTTGTATCAGGGTCTGATATAGATTGTAAATCAATCTCTCGTTTTACCGGGCATCTCCCATCATCAAGCGGGAGACATGTAATTACATTATATAAAAAGGATGGTGCAGTGAATGTATCATAAGACAAACTACAATAAATACAAAGGAGAGGTATTAATAGAATTTATGATATATCTTTCAGTAATGATAATTTTGTTTTCAACTATCTATCTATTTTATCTAAATGAGAAAAGAATAAATATAAATAATGATGAATGTAAAATTGTTGCCAGATACCTCGCTGATAATATAAATCAAGGATATATTAATGATTATTACTCCCTTACCTTATTCCTACCCCGTCATAACTGCAAAATATATATTTCAGGTAGCAGGATAGGATGTGTATCAGACAAATGTGATTATATCACAAACGTAATTCCTCAAATCGAATTATCAGAAGATGTGGATTTAACCCAAGAAATACAATTAAAATATTTAAGAGGATCAGTTTTGATCAGTAATGCAAAAAAATAAATAGAGGATTTATATGTGTAAAAAAAAGAATAAAATAATTTATAAAAAGGGGCAAATGTTTACAATAGATTTCTTTATAGCATTAATCTTATTAATATTATTGTTGTTATCATACAATAGATTTGAGCAATATCTGGATAATAATACAAAATCGGAAGATTACTTATATATCTCAAGAATAATATTCTCAGATAAAGGTCTAGTTACGAAGAATAAAATATATAATGATGAGTTTCAGCAATTAGCAGATGATTACAACACCAATTATGATAAACTCATCAGAGAAACAGGCCTATATGAGAAAGGTAAAAATTTCTACTTAGAATTAACAGTATTAAATATTTCAGATAATTCTACCACAAACAGGACGATAGGTAAAACACCCGATCAAGATAATATGGATGTTGTTTATGTAAATAGATATTTTTTAGATAAGAATAATAATATTGTAATAGTTAAAATGGGGGTATATTGAATGATCTTTACGATTGATGCAGTAACAGCAGTTCTTTTAGTAATGATACTTATTTCCACTGTATATTATTTACCAAACACTAATAAGATTAATTCTTTCTATGGAGAAGATATAATTAATATCTATCTACAAACAAAGTCAATAACACCTATCAATACGATTTCAAGAATTAGTCATATCTGTGGATCAATGTACATAGATGGAGAAACAGTTATGTATTCAAATTGTAATTGTGGTAATGTTATAGTCGTGAAAAAAATGTATTATGAGGATGGATGGCATGAGATTGAGTTTAAGTATTGCCAATAAAATAGGCAAAATTAGTAAAAGAAGTATGAAAGGATTTTTCATATCTATTATACTAATACTTTTATTTTACATTCCTATTAATTACTATTATTCACACCTAGTTTATACCCATACGGTATTACCAAATTTCTCATGGACTAATTATAATCTCTTTTATCCAACTATTATTCAGAATGATAAATATCTATTAATGTATGATATTATTCATGATAATGAGTATCCACAATGGAGCAATATTACTGGATTTGAATTAAATCCGATAGTTTATGCAGACAATTGTTTTACATATTCTTATGATAATTTTAATAAAAGCCACTTGACAATAAAATCAGAATCAAACTCTCGCTTGGTGATTAATAGGAATGGGGAGATAACCGAATTGAATGGTACGCAGTTTAGTTTAAATATATCTCAAGGAGATAAAATCTATTTTTATACGAACAAAGAATGCATACCATATATAACAATCTCAGATGACTCAAAAACATATTTTATAAAGCTCACATAGAGCAACATCGAATTATAAGTATAAAAAGCATATAAATTCGTATTTGTCTCAACAACGGTTCATTCAAAAGGATAAACAGGTAAAAACAAGATAGGTAAAATTTATAAACTTCATCCTAATTAGATATTCATGGTTACTATAAAATCAAAAATAGATGATATATGTAATTATATATCTGGAAAGAAAGGCGTTTCAATATCAGAGATTTCTGACGCTGTTAGTATATCGAAAGAGAAAGTTCTTCTTATATGTAATTCATTGGCATCTAAAGGTATATTAAGTATAACAGAGCCAGCAGTCGGCTCACCAAAGGTTCGCCTTCTGCATCAGATATCAAACAAAGCAGAAAAGCAATATACAGGTAAAATCATAGATGAGTATACAGTAGAATCGTATGGAGTCAAATCCTATGTAGAAATTATCGATGTAAGAGATAGTATAGTTAATGTGTATAATCTTGCATACCCTAAGATAGGTGCATACACCGAGGTATTTCTTAATGTTGTTAAAGACATATTGGCGAGAGAGATAAGGATTTCAAGCGAAGATATAACAGACCGGAGGAGGAGTGAGTATGTGATTAAGATGTTTCATGATAAGGCAGAATCATACATCTCTCAGGTACCTCACATCTCTAAGAAGAATAAAGATATCCTTATCGGGCTCTTAGTGCAGGATATGTATGGCCTTGGGTATATCGAGTTCTTAATATCTGATGATAACTTGGAAGAAATAGCGATTAATAATTCAAAAGTGCCTATAGCCGTTTTTCATAAAAAATATGGATGGCTTAAAACCAATTTATACATTAAGGAAGAAGAAGACATATATAATTATTCATCACAGATTGGCCGCAAGAGTGGTAGGGAAATAACATTATTATCCCCTATCATGGATGCTTATTTACAGACAGGAGACCGCGTTACATCAACATTATTTCCTATCTCAACCGAAGGTAATACGATTACTATCCGTAAATTTGCCAGAAATCCATGGACGATAATCGACTTCATCAATCCAAACATTAATACAATCTCTCTTGATATGGCAGCGTTGTTATGGCAGGCCGTGCAGTATGAGATGAATATCTTAATTGGTGGAGGTACTGCTTCAGGTAAAACAAGCATGCTTAACGTATTATCAACATTAATTCCCCCCAATGAGAGAATTATCTCTGTTGAAGAGACACGAGAAATAAATTTACCTGATTATCTTAAATGGAATTGGATACCTCTCACCACCCGCGAACCAAATGTTGAGGGTAAAGGAGGAGTGTCTATGTTAAATCTTATTCATTCATCTTTGAGGTTGAGACCAGACCGTATGCTTGTTGGTGAGGTTCGTAAGGCAAATGAAGCAGAGGTTATGTTTGAGGCAATGCATACAGGTCATTCTGTTTATTCTACAATGCATGCAGATACGAGTGAACAGATAATAAGGAGATTATCTCATCAACCTTTTGATATACCTATCACTGAGCTGGAGACTCTCCAATTAATAATAATACAACATAGAGATAGAAAAACAGGTATGAGAAGAACCTCTGAGATAACTGAAGTAGTAAGAGCATCCAGGAATGAGATATCGTTGAATAGGTTATTTTCATGGAGACCGAGAACAGATAAATTCTATGCCGCTGGTAAGAAGATAAGGTTATTTGAAGAGCTTAATCTTCATACAGGAATGACTCCAGAAGAGCAGAATAAGGATTTGAAGGAAAAGAAAATAATCCTCAAATGGATGGCTAAGAATGGTATTAATGATATCAATTCGGTAGGGGATATTGCAGGTGCATATTACAAAGCACCTGAAAAAACACTCCATGCAGCGAAGAATAACTGGCCGCTGAGCAAATTATTAAACAGGTTATGATTATTAATTATAGAAAAGATAATTAGATATTTGGCTAAATATTTTCGTTAATCAGGTGATTATTTTGGGTTTTGAGATTACAAGATTACCATTTGTCTTTAAGTTTCCAATAATCCCTACAAGGATATTTGGATTTACTCAAAGGGATATTAATAAAAAAAACGAGTTCGTACGTACGTTAGGCATATCGCCGGCTAGATATTATTCGTTAATGTGCACAAATATCATTGCCATTACATTCTTTTTAATCGTCTTATTCATTGGGTTCGATATTTATCTAGGTAAACAAATAATTCTTGGAGATATAATAATTCTATGTTTGATCTCAATCATACTCTCTGGTATCTATTATTTACTCTATCCCAACATGTATAAGGAGAGATATACTGAAAAATTTGATAAAGATTTATTCTTTGCTGTGAGCGATTTATCATTGCAATTGGATAGTGGGATAAGCCTATATGAAGCAATGAAAGGAATAGCAAAAGGTGCATATGGTCTTGCCACAAAAGAGTTTGCATTAATCGTGCAGGAAGTAGAAGTTGGGTATTCACTTGAAGAGGCATTTGAAAGGGCGATTCAGAGGTCTAAATCAAAGCAATATAAAAATGTTCTTTGGCAGATAGTCAACGTATTCAAATCGGGAAGCAAGATAGAGGATGTATTGCATGTAATTGTTGAATCTCTTAAACATGAACAGCAGGAGAAGATATCTAACTATATCAATGAACTTAATATATGGGCACTGTTGTATCTAATGATAGCTATAACTATCCCGGCAATTATTACGACAGTTCTGGCAGTATTTATACCTATGGGCGGGGGTCAAGTGAATATGTCCTTGTTTGTAATAATTTTTACATTATCAATAATTCTGCAGGTTTCAATAATTGAATATGTGAAAGTTAAGAGGCCAGAGGTTAGTTTATAAAAAGGTGGATAAATGCTAGATAGATTTAAAAAAGCACTAAGGGCAACTGAGTATGAAGGCACAGTATCACAGTGGTTTATTAATAGGATTATGTTCTCACTATTGATTTCTGCTTTATCTGTATCTTTGTTATACTTTGTGTTTTATGTAGAAACTCCCCTAACAAATGGGCTTCTCATAATTCTTACTACTATCTTCCTCGTAATTTTCGTAATGCTAATATTTTTGCTTGTGGTTAACGTTTATGTTGTATCTGAGAGAAAAAAGAGAGAGGTTGAATCAATACTACCTGATTTTCTATTTTTAGTATCTTCTAATTTAAGAGCAAGAATGTCTCCAATGGTTGCTCTGAAAACAGCAGCGAGAAAGGAATTTGGAGCATTATCAAGAGAGATAAATTATGCAACAGTGAAATCACTGGGTACAGAATCATTTACTGAGCAATTAATACTAATTCCGAAAAGGCTTAATTCAGAGCTTCTTGAGAGAGTGATGATGTTGTTTATTACAGGACATGTGAGTGGTGGGAATCTTGCTGCTATGCTTGAACATCTAGCTTATGACATAAAAGAGACAGAACACATGAGAAAAAGATTATACATGGGGGTAAATACATACGTTTTATTTATAATGATATCTCTTTTGATAGGTATGCCTCTCCTATTTGCTGCGACTAGTAAATTTGTTGAAATGTCTACAATGATCTCTAAAACAGAGATAGATATACTTAATATGAATTTTCTATTAATAGGTATGCTCAGTATAACCTCGATATTGGCTGGAATATTTTCATCTGTTATAAGGGGAGGTAGTCGGTTGCAGGGACTTTATAGAGGAATAGGGTATATGATAATCACAGTTGTATTATTCAATGTATTCTCATATTTAATAGGGATAACTGTGTAATTTAGATATATACGATGAAAGTATAACTATTTATTAATATATTTTATTGAATATTTAATAGCATCTGAAGGGATGGATAAGTAGATATTGTCTCTTTTTTGTGTAATAATTGTTCCATAATGAGTTATATATTCTTCTTGCTCTCTCCCTTGATGCTGTGTTGAAATAAGGTTTAGATTAAAATCATCACATAGGAATCCTTCGCATGATTTATACCTTATCATTCGTAAATCTCTATTGATGTATATTATATCATACGGCTCCCATAAAGCTATTCCATTCCCAATATCTAATAGAAGCTTGTTCTGTAATTCAACATAATCAAGATATTTATCTTTTCTTTCATCTCTCGTAAATCCATGCCCGGGTAAATATATAACACAGGAATTTTTAGAATTATTATTTGATGCAGTTCCATAATCGCAGATTAATAAATAATCACCTTTATTTTCAATACTAACATTAGAAAAAGATTTCTTTTCCTTACTGATTTCTATTTTATATCCTAAGATTTCATAACTGTTTATAATATCATTTAGGTTATTATAGAAGATTATTTTATTATACCCAAAGATCACTTTTGTACCTTTGAATTTAGAATTATCAGACAATATTATTTCTGAATTATTCAAAGTTGGGTCAGAGATAGTCAACTTCTTAATCTTTCCTGATTCGTCGTATATGATTGAATCTAT
The DNA here is from genome assembly GCA_021163645.1 of Microcaldota archaeon. Lineage (GTDB taxonomy): Archaea > Micrarchaeota > Micrarchaeia > Anstonellales > JAGGTN01 > JAGGTN01. The sequence continues at coordinate 8,714 of JAGGTN010000002.1, forward strand.
CTTATATCTCTTATCTATTTCAATGTAATCACCTGCTTTTAATCTTGTATCAAAATCAATAACCAGACCAATCGTGCCAATATAAACATTGTTACCGTTGGAAAACCCTGAAATAATTATAAATAAATGCTCATTTAATTCTGGTAGGTTATTGATATTGAAGGTTTTATATGATAAATTCTTGAATAATTCATTATCTCTTCCATCTGATAATGTATGTAGGGCAGGAGGATCACAAAAATGGTTCTTATTATGATCATCAATGCAACTATACAATAAAATTTCATTTGGTTTAATTTCATTAGAGTTATTAAATATCTTAATATCCTGATAAGTTTGAAGGTTCTTTATTTGATATTTTCCTTTTTGATATGTTATAACCGCAGACGCCATTTCATTCACATTTCTATCCAAGCTTCCTAAGATGAATACGAGAGAGCTAAGTGAAACAATGAGTAACAGAGCAGATAGGATTCTCCTTTCTGATTCCATTCAACCACCTTTATTTTGAATTGATTTAATCCTCGGTTCAATTCTAACAAGAATATATATTAGTTAGAATTTATATAATTTACTAACACGCACCTCTCACTTGTAAATTTACTAAATGATTTAATTCTTGGTTTAATTACTTTAAACATTATTTACACTTGTAATTTTACGGTTGAAGTATAATAGCGATTTTAAAAAAATAACAATAAATATTCCTATAAATGCGATGGCAAGATTATGGTTTATAATCAATAATAGGTTGAATATAATATGAGCAGATATCGCTAATATTAGACCAAATTTTAAATTATTATCTTTGAGATATGAATATGTGAATATCCATACAAACGATATATGTGCAATAGACGTTATAAAGGTTCTATCTATAACAAGTCTAAACCAATCATTGAATCCCATCTGAAATAAATTGCTATTAAGCGTGAAGTATATCCAATTTTCAAAAGCAGCAAATCCAAACCCCAATCCAATCGCAATGATGAACGAGTATGATAAATAAGGCAGGAATTTTTTATTTACCCAATATACTGAGGTTGCTTTTAAAATCTCTTCCACGATTGGCGAGATGCCAATGAAAAAGATAAAATATAATGATTCTGGGAATAAGTTATATACAGGTTGATTTACTAAAAGAGAGAGAATGGCTGCAACTCCACCAGCAAATATGAGTATAGGAACCATTGAGAATTTATCTCTCTTATTCCTACCAGAAAAAGAGACAAATGAAATACCTAATAATAATATAATTGGAATAAAGGTGATTATGAGAGTCCCAACAAAATATTTTTTAATAATATTTTCTATCTCATAATCAGATAATTTTAACCCAAGCTCGAATAATACTAATAATGTTAATAAATACAACCCAAAATAAAAAAACCATCTCTTAATTTCAATTATCTTTTTAAGATTAGCTGTAACGTTCATGACAGCTACGATTATTAATACAAGACCGGTCATCAGTAAAAGCATTTCAGAGAAATCGAGAAAAGATGTAATTTCTGTCTGGGTTTGACCGTTGTATATCTCAGGATTATTCGTAATTGGTGTAAAAGTGAATATCATATTAAGCATTAAAAGAATTATAGAGGCTAGTATTAATAGAATAAAATGGGAAATATGATTTAATCTATTCATTATTATGATTACCAGACAAAGCTTTTTAAATTTTAAACATCTTATTACCCATGATGAATCTCAGATGTGCATATCATAAGGGTCAGGCTGCAACTGAATACATAATCATTTTATCCATAGTTGTAATTGTTGCTCTAATAATTGTTGGTCTATTGAGGGGAGTTCTTGAATTAAGAACAGGATTTCAGACTGCTAAGAGCAGGATAGAATGGGCATCATCTGATGTTGTTCTAATCGCGCACACGATTTATTCTAACGGTACTATTACTATGATCGTGGTTAATAATATTAATTATCCGATTAGGATAAGTGGTTTGGGACTGGACGAGCAACCAATTTCGTATCCTGGACCTACCCTATATCCTGGGCAGGAGAGCACTATCAATTTTTATTCTAATAAAGCAAAGGGAGATCCAGGAGATTCTTACACACATGAATTGTATATTCGTTATACTCATGCACAGGAGCCATCTATTAGAAATACAGTAAATGGAATGATATATGGTGTGATTGAACCCACTTCTTAGCTTATTAAGTATCTACTACTTTCTTTTTATCATATCTATTTTTAATGATATGTAGAAAATATCTTACTTTCCTTATTTCATTGAATGTTTTACGAATGCGAGCTTATGAATAACCAACCCAACCCAATCAAACCAACCAAACCCAAACAAACCAACTCAACCCAACCCCCCAAAAACCAAAAACCAACCAAAACAAAAACTCAACCCCAAAAACCAAATCCAACAAAAACAACCCAATTAACCCAATCCCGATCATCAAATCAACCACCCCAAACAAAAAGAACAAAACAATCAAACCAACCAACCCCAACCCCCAACCAATCACCAACCCCTAATATGCTCATAAATTTAAATTCGTATAATATGTTGGTTTTACTGAATAAAGGTTGAAAGGATCTTAATGTTAACTAAGATTAGTTTTATTAAGTTAGTTAAGATAATTAATAGATCAAACAATTCAACAGAACCAGAATCTTAGCAAACGCTTAAAGCATTATCTATGTTTTTAAATATTGTCCTCATAATAAGTTTATGAAATTGAGCAGTGGAGATTATAAATTAGATGTTTTAATGGATGGAGGATTTAATTCAAATGAAAATATACTTATCATGAGTCCACCTGGTGAGATTAAAAAGGTTTTTGGATTGCAATTCATAAAAAAAGGATTGGACGTCGGCCAAACAGGGATAATCATTGATTATGATTCTCCTGTTAAAGAAATTAATGAATTCTTTGATAGTAAAAAACCAATAATAATTGATGGATATACTTGGACTTTAGGGATAACTTCAACAAGCAGGTACAACGTTCAAGGACCTAATGCATTAAATGACTTATCAATATTATTATCTCATCTCCTTGAAAGAATTCCAAGTACTAAAAGAGTATTGTTTAATTCATTATCAACATTACTTTTATACAATGACCCTGATACTGTGTATAAATTTATTCAGATAATTGGAGCACGGCTTAAAAATTCGAATGCAACATCAATGTTCCTAATAGAATCAGGTATGCATTCTAATGAAATTATTGCAACGATAGAGCATATAATGGACGATGAAATAACATTCTTCCATGAAGATAAGTCTTGGAAGATGCGTATAAAATCATTAGATAATTTTCCTATCACTGTTGAGTTTTCACCGAAAAAGATAATGATACCATGATTAATAATGATCATTTTCAAGGTATTTATTATACTTATCTCTAATGCTTAATAAACGGCTGGTGGTTCTGGTTCTTGAGGGGTTAAATACAAATGAAAATATATATTAAGCAACGGATTTCTTTGGAGCTTCTGTTACAACAACAACATCTTCGACTGACCTAACGCTTTTATATAAAATACTTTTCTCTGTAATTATTCTCTTCCATTCCTCTTTTGAGATGAGGAAATTCAAAGGTTCCAAGGTTATCCTATGTATCTCTCCTTTTTCAAGATCTAAAATTATATCTCTCACTCTGCCTAAATATTTTCCACCGTCTGTATATATGTCCATATCATAAATTTTGGATAGTCTAATTGCCATATTACTCACCTGTGCAATCTTAAAACGCTTAACATTTAAAAAGCTTATGTTAGATTACTAAGTGTTTAACTCTTCATATTCTTTTCTTTGATTTTTAATGTTTTTTGATTGAATATTTATTAGCTAATTGATTTATTGGTTAGTTGATTAAGTTAGGATAGGATGATATAGGGTCAGTGGGTTAATTTTCATCAATCAGATCAAGTAGGTTGTTGGATAGGGAGCTAAACAATCAGCAATGAGAATTAAATGTTTATTAATGTTTATGAACGCTTACTAAACAAAATAAAGAGGAAAAAATCAAAAAATTAACCACAATGCCCTGAAGGAACGGTCGATGCGCCAGAAGAAAGGTCTGTATCACATAATCCATCATCATCATTTAACCGCTCACAAACGATCTCTTTTATTTGCTCAGGTGTTCTTGGCATTTTATCATATTTTTGACCTTGTAAATACGTAGTTGGTGAGCTATATATCCTTTTACTCGCCGCGTCTGCTGCAATAGTTTGCTGGGTTGTATTTGCCATACATGCATCAACCATTGTAGTATTAATACCAGTAGAATTCAAACAGGTTTCTGCATCAGTACCACCGTTAAAACATGTTAGATAATCCCAAAACTTATCTTTCTGACTTTCTTGTATACAGTATTGCCTTAGATTCTCTTCTGCCTCCTTTTGTCCATGCATGGCTGATATGAATTTAATCGTTAGGTTTAACTTATCACCTAACAGTTTCTTAACAGGAAGTACTGCATTCTCCATCTGTCTGCCATACGGACAATAGGATACAACATATACATCCATATCAACTGAATCATACTTCTGGCCGAGATATTCCTGATTATCCGATGATGGATATATGACATAATCATTTCCAGACTTAGTCATCAGCCCGCCAGATACCATCATTTCACATAAACCTTTCTGATCTTGATCTGTCACAGAATCACCAATGATAACAATTGCAGGCAAATAATCTAATTTATATTTTTCAATATCTGAACCTATATCCTCTGATGTTTTAAGACTGATTGGAAGTCCATAAGAATCCATTTGAGATAAAAATCCTGTTGAGTTGTAAGATGAATTATCAATCAGTATTGCATCTATAACCGGAACCTTTGGAATACTATTGCATGAATCTGGTTTGGTACCAGTTAATGAATCACAGATGTTATGAGCGAATTTTATATTGACTTGCGATGGCATGATAGAAATTGCCTTCCCATCATTATACATGAAAAAGCTGGAGGTCACTGGATGATTTTGGATGAAATTAAGGGTATCTTCAAATTCTTCCTCATTCTGATTCCTACATATTTCACTAGCATCAGAAGGTTGTCCTGTTTTAATGATATTGTAATCCATACATCTTGGTTCTGCTTTTATTTTTAGTTCCTTGGCAACATTGTTCATCGCACTGATAAGCTCCTGTTGAGTTGATGCGGGCATACGTGGGTCATATATCATCAGGAGTACATTTTCTTCACTCCCGATAGGAGTAAAATTCGCATTCGTAGAATTGTTTACTGTCCCATTTGTTCCATTGTTGGTAGAATTATTTATCGGATTTGGATTTGTGCATCCAAAACTAAATAAACTTATAAATAAAACACCAAAACAGAACATCAACGATAAGCCTAATGAAATATTTTTTCTCATCAAAAACACCTCCAAAATAACATTCTAAATATCTCTTCTTTTCAAACATAATTCTGACAAAATTGGGAAATAATCAAATCGTTTAATAATTAAATATTAATTACCACATATAGTTATACACACTATACTTTAAATATTTAAGCAGCTGCTTTTTTAAAATTAACTATTTTTATCACCATCCTCCTTTCCTCTATTACAAAATGTTTTAACGTAAGGTATATATATTATTCTGGTCATAAATAGTATGTTGATGGTGATTAAATGAATGGTCGTAAGAATTCATCTAAAAAAAATATAAAAAGGAAAAAGAAAACTAATTCTAAGAGTAATAGAAAAGGTAATAGAAGTAAAAAGAAAAAGAAGGGAGAAATTAAGGTTAATAAAAATATTAAAACAAAAATGAAGAACAAGAAGAATAAAAAGAGTAGAACAAAGACAAAGAGTAGAGAAACTAAAAGGCTAATCAACAGTGATAAAATAAAGAATAAAAAAAGGAGAGAGGCAAAAAAGAAAAAGGTAAATATAAAGAGGATTCTTGCTACGAATCCACTCCTAAGAAAGTATATTATTGATGTTGGAGGAGAACAGGCATTAGCAATAGTACAAGCATTAAAAAATGATAAATGTACAGAAGAAGTGATATTAAAACGCTCAAAAGCAGGAAAAAGTGATGCGCGAGCCACCCTTAATAAATTACATGGTAAAAGGCTTGTTAAATATTCACGAGAAAAAGACGCTAATATTGGATTGTATACTTATACTTGGAGTCTTCGTGTAGATAAACTAAAAGAAATAGGAGAAAAACTTCTTCTGCAAAACAAAGATACTAATGAGAGAACAAAAATAGAAAAATATAAATGTAAAGCATGCGGGGCAGAGAATGAATATTCTTTTGAAGAAGCAATGGATTTAAGATTCAAATGTCCTTTTTGTAATAGCTTGTTAGACCTATCAGAAGATGAGGAAGAGAGTTAATTTTATAAGTGTTTGATTTTTTGGGATAGTTCTTTTTTGATTGAATATTTATTAGCTAATTGATTTTGGTTAGTTGATTGAGTTAGGATAGGATGATATAGGGCAAAACATATCTTTAAAAGAATAATAGCCATATTAATATAATATTGTCGAAGGCGGTATTATGGAGGAGATGAAGAAATTAGTTGCTGTGTTGATGATTTTTGTTGTGACGGCTATGATGGTTGTGTATTTAAACCAATCTTACTATTCGTTGCGTAATCATGGTTCATATAAATATAATGCTCTGTCGGATGACTGTGGTCATAATTGCTCTTGCGCAAATGGGATACCTTGCTCTTGTTCATATCAAGATGGTGAATGTAAATGTACCGAGTGCCGAGGGAGAGTTATCTATTATTAATCGTTTTGCTTATTATAATACTATCACCAGCATGTATTGAAATGCAGGAGGTAAATAATAACTTAAGTAGTCGATCCAATCAGAATATCTCACCAGTTGTCAAACCTAAAATTGAACCACCTATACTTGATAATCAGACTCCAAAATATAGATTTAAATACTCACGGAAGATATATTGCTTAGGAGATTTTTCACAAGTCAATATCACCGTAAATATCTTTGATGATGAGTATTATACTAAAACAGAATATAAAGGTAAAGAGATATATATGTATTCAGATGGAACAGTATGCCTAAAGAATAATAGACAAATGAAATGTGTTAAAGGGATGGTTCGTCCAGCAGGGTATAACATCATTAAAAATCGTTTTGTTCAAGATAGGATGATGGATGGATGCATAAATTTGAATAGAACCAATGGATATTTTACTCTTTGTTACAGAAACAAGTATCTTGTTAACATGACGATTGATAATCTAAATGGATGCTATGAGGTTTGGGAATCACAACCTATCTGATATTTTCTGCATCATTTCAAGGAAGCAGTTAACAGTTTTATCTTCTTCACTAACCAAAGAGATAATCAGTCCTTTATCTAGCAAGAACCATATGAATAATGTAGATGTACGTGTTCTTAGGAAGATATAATAATATGGATGCTTTACAATGGGTTGGATAATTTTCCTAATTTTATTCAATAACATAAATAAATATTCTTGATTCACATTATCTACTTTATATGATTTAACTTCTCCTTTAATACTATGTATCATCATCTTTTTAACCCCTGCTTCAGAGAGAATTCTTACTATATCAATAATCGTTTTCTTTTCTGCCATTATAGGTGTTGCTACCTTAACAGTTCTATTATCTATAACAAGGTTATTCTCTGGATGATGAAGGATATAATATTCAACTGCCCAATCCCTCCATTCTTTTGGAATATTTACAAGTGAATCAATATTTATCCTTCCTGATTCTTCCAACATCCTATCAAATTGAAGTTCTGCCAATCCAGCGTAATGCTTAGCGTTTTTTATCTTCTCTTTCAATGACTTATAGCCCATATCTACCCTTGCTAATGATTCCTCAATTAGATTTTTAGCTGTTCTTTGGTCATTAATCTCAGTAACAAGTTTATCTATCCTTTTTATAGGTATTGAAAAGATACAGCTCTCTTCATCGCTAGTATTTATATGATATTTCTTTGCCTCTCTAATCAAATCATTCGTATCTGCTATTTTTTTCTTAAGTTCGGATAAATCCTTTAAGTTCCTCTTAATCAATTTTTTTTTACTGGAAACAGAGAATCCCCCTAATTTACCACGCAGTCCATCTTCAAGTGAAAATACAAAAGTTAATAATCCTATAAGAATAATCGTAGATAAAATTGATTGAACAGCATTGTCTTTCATAACATAACCTACAGAACTATAATCTAGATTATATGGTGATTCGCCGTCAAGGTATAGCGAAAATCCAACACCTAAGACTGTAAGAATAAATCCTATTAACAGATACTGCCAGAAGGTTGGACTTCCATGACCTACCCATATTTTTATAGAATTCATAATCCCCTTCCTTGTTAGTAACCCCAATATCACATCCCATATCAAGGTTAAAATAATGATAATAACTTTCAGGATGATTATTAATATGAAAATTGCAATTGAGAGAGCAATATAATAGTTGGTATTTGGTCTAACCACTGTAAAGACTTCAGATATTATCGAAAATACAGGCGCCAAATATGGTGAATTTGTAACAGAGAATTCATAAACCTTAATTTTTGGGGTTGACATTTTGTCAGATATCTCAGATTGGTCTAAAATCTTGTCTGATTTGAATGAATAAACCACATAACTTTGTAACCTCTCACCTGTGCCTATTTTCTTGATGTTCCACACAACACTCTTGTTTTCAATTGTTGTGAAATTAGAGTTTATATTTACATCCCAATAATTAAGACCTTTTGGTAGGTCGTCGTAAATCAATGCGTTTTCGTATATCCCTTTTGATTTGAAATCAATCAATAGAATTACCTTATAAGTAACTTCAGAATATTTTGGTGTTTCCTTTTTAATGTGTATTTCGTTCTGACGGGTTGTTTCTATTACTAAATTAGTCTTGAGAAGATTATAGATTGTTTGCAACTCATCAGTATCATAATTAATTACATTACATAACCCTCCATAACTATATCCTTTTCCTTCTCCAGTGTTGTATACATTAATAATTGGATTATTGTTTATCTTAGTTCCTATATATGATATCTTTTCTATAGTTGCCAAATATTCTTCTATTAATGATTTTGGTATGTCTGATGAATTATTTCTTAATTCATCAGTTAAAAAACGCAGATGTGATACCTCAGAATCCATCGCATTAAACCCATCCTGTAAGTCTAAAAGGTCTTGGATGAATTGTTGTCCTATTCCCATATACATTTGTTTACAGATTGGGGCACCTTGGCATGCGATAGAACAGGAATTAATATCTGTACATGGAAGGTCTTTTCTACCCAACCCAAGATACTGTTTGCACTGCGCTTCACCTCTGATTGTTTCTTCATTGCTTCTTAATCTATCAAATGTGTTGATGTGTTCATCAATCTTATCAAATACAGATGAATTATCTATATGATATCTTAATACTATCCCCTCACCAGGTTCTGTTAGGTTAACGTTGATATCTGATAAATTCCATTCTGGACTTACCAAGATTATTTTCTGTACTGTTGCATGTTTGTATTCGATAGGCAAGAATGTATAAGTCGCAAAATCATAAATTCCATCACCATTAACATCAGAGACATCTTTTCTAAGCAGAGTTAAATGACTGCCTGGTTCCGCTACACTAACTGCTAAGGTTGACCCTAAGAGCATGAATAATAAGAAAAATATTGATAAAACAATCGATTCTTTCTTTACCATAAAACCTCTTTAAGTTAAATAATATTTTAAAGCTTGCGGAGTATTATGATTAAATAATATCAAGAATGGGCCTGTGGTCTAGTGGTTATGACGTCCGCCTTACACGCGGGAGATCCCCGGTTCAAAATAGCTTTTTGGTGTTGTAATATATTCTCTCAAATATTAGCACTCAAAAATAATAGTAATGAAAAAGAAGAGGCTATGGAAGTCCGGGCAGGCCCATCATAAAAAAGATAAGAGAAAAAGGATTATGATAATCATGGTTTTGTAATCACTCTTAATGTATCTGGCTTCTTGAAGACGTTTCCCATTTTTATTCCGATAATCATTTTTACTCCTTTTTCTGATGCAAGGTCAACCAGCCTTTGGGTTACTATTCCATCAAACACAATCATATCAATATTATCTGTCTTTTCAAGCTCTTTAAGCATATCTCTGACTGGTACTTCCTTTATTAGATTGTGCTTTTTATCATAGAATTGTGTTTTAAGTGTGTTCTCGAGCTTGTTCAGCATATTCATTATGTCATCATACCTTAGTTCAGTATTATCCTTTGGGATAGTGCGTGATTGTGTATTTCTGCGCTCTTGCTTTTGTGTTCTCACTCTTTGCACTATACGCCTCTTAACGTCTTTTTTTATTTTATTTCTTTTCTGGGATGATGATTTTGTATGTTCTTCTTCTAGCTCAATTGGTTGGATGGAATGGATAGCTAGATACTGTTCAAGGGGGAGTTTATTCCTAATTGCTTTTATAATTTCTTTTCTTGCCAATTCTTCAACTTCTTTTCCATCAGGTGCTCGCGCCACGAAATCAATATCTGCCTTTGCTGCCAGGAGCTGTTTAAGTATAAGGTCTCCTCCTCGGTCACCGTCTAAGAAGACAGTGATCTCTTTTGTATGAGATAGATCAACAACACTTTTTGGCACTCTAGATGCTCCGCCAAGAGAGACAACATTGTTAATGCTACTTTTAAGCATATTGATAACATCAGCTCTTCCTTCAACTATGATTATTGAATCCTCTCTTCCTATATTAGGCCCAGATGGGAGTTTTTCTGGCCCAAAAGTAGATATCTCAGCAATTCTAACTTCATCACGTACAAGGTTAGTAATTTCTCTGCTTTCAGGTATCTCAGTTTCATGCAACATTTTTAACAATTGTTTTGCCCTTTCGATAATTGCTTTACGTTTAACGTCTCTTGTATCCTCTACTTTCTGAACGCTTATTTTGGCATCGCAAGGACCTACCCTATCCACTGTTTCCAGAGCACCGGCAATAATACAAGTTTCTACCATATCTAAACTACTAGGCACTCTTATCTCACCAGTTGTCATTCCTTTTTTCTCTTCAAGGTTAACATGAATTCTTCCTATTCTCCCATTTTTTTGGAGTTCTCTCAAATCTAATTCTTCACCAAGTAATCCTTCTGTCTGGCCAAAAATTGCTCCAACTACATCTGGTTTTTCAACCAATCCATTAATCTTCACATTTGCATATATAACATACTTTAAAGTATCTATGTATGTCTTTCCCATATACTCACCTCTGTTCTTTAAGCTATTTTATGCATTCATGCGTTTGCATAGTTGTTAATTGTATTATAGAATTCCTGCTCATCCATTTCAATGTGTATCTTTTTTCGTCTTCGTTTAAACCCTGAAATTATTCTGGTGGGTTTATGGGTAACCTTAGAGAAAAAGCGTTCTATTGAAAGATTAGCCTTGTTATTCTTAGCAGTCTCCTTCACATAAACAGTTATCTCTTTCTTAGAAACCTTTATTCTGTCATCTTTTGCGTTTGGAACTACTTTTACCCAAAAATCCATTTATTCACCACTTATGTGATTATGATCACATGATTTATGAAATCCCTTTGAGCAGGAATGCGCCGTGCATTGTTGACTTCTCAATCATAATTTATCCAATTGGATAAACTCAAGCAGCCATCCATGCACAGCTAAAATATTATGGTTGATGTAATTTAAAAATATTGTGGTTGGAAAAAATTAGGAATTCTTATTCTACTTCATCAGCACATTCTTTACATAATAATTTGCCTCTTACGAATCTTAAATCGGTTGAATAAGCCCCACATTCTTCGCAAGTTCCTGTAATATGTGTTTTTGTCCATTCTTCTGCAGTTAAAGGCATTTTTTCACTTGCGACATATGCACTTTCTCTGACAAGGGTTAAATATTCTGGGTAGATCGTGATTATGTCTGTATCTGTCACGATTCCTATTACAACATTCTTATCATTAACTACAGGGAGTTTACGAATGTTATATTTTCTCATAGCATTTACCGCATCTTCAATAAGGCTACGTGCGCTTACAACTCGTAATGGTTTGCTCATTACTCTCCCCAATTTCGTTTTTTTAGAATTTTTGCCTTTCCCAATAACTCTCCTTACGATATCTCTCTCAGTTACGATTCCAACAGCCTTCCCTCTGCTTAATACAATTACACTACCTATATTATTCCTTGACATCAATCTTGCCGCATCATAAACAGTATCAGTTGAACTGAGAGCGATAACACCTCTTTTCATTATATCTCCAACACGCAATTTTTCCATGCTAATGTAAGGGATATAATGTTTAAAATGTTTTCTACTTGGCATAGTTTTGTTGTCATATGAATAAATTCTCTATACTTCTTTATTTTTCTGGTATTGTGGTGATTATTAAGTGTTTGACGGGTTCATTTGCGTTTATTCCTTATGTGTATTAAGTATAAAAATAGCTATGAACCGAGTGTTCGTATTATTCATTAACTTGATTAACTTAATAACCAACCAGTCACCAACCCCCCAAAAAACAACCAACCAATCAAACAAAAAAATCAAAACCAAACCCCAACCCAACCAATCAAACAAATAAAAATCAGACAAACAAGGAAAAAATATTACGTAAAAATAACACTATCATTAATTCTTATGTTAATTTAGCTGTTGAAATGATACTGTAAATGATAATTCATATATGGCAATCTCCATTACTGGTTGAAATATTTGCTGTATGTTTTAAACAAACTAAACAATACTAAAAGTAGATTTTCCTCTTAAGATTATTGCTTTTGCCCCCAAATTTCTAGACTGCTTTTTAAGTAAGGTATCAGTGGTGCATACATAAATACATATCTTTCCTTTCATCATTTTATCTTTATTTGCTTTGATATATTCAAGAATCCATAAATCAGCATATTTAGTTCTTGGCAATGAATATCCAAAGATGTTCTTTACTTCTTTAACAATACCTTTTTTAATATACTCATTAATGATGTCTAAGATGAGTTTGCCAGGTTTGTTTTTCATGCTTATCAGTTCTTTCTTCACAACATAAGGTAATATTATTTTGATGTTTGAAATTCCGAAATTATCAATTATATACTCAATAACATTAAGTTTCCTTTCAGTAATCATAAGTAAGATACTTGAATCAAGGATAAATATTCTCTCCATTACATCACCAAACAAAATAAGACAAAATTAAAATCAAACAAAAATAAAAAAATGAAAAATAAGAATAATTTAATTTACTTATCTTCTCCTTTTCTTGTAATTCTTCAATTTGGCTCTTTCGACATATCCTCTCTTTCCTAAATAATACATATAACCGGCTTCTTTATTTATCTTCTCAGAGCCAACTCTCTTTTTTCTTCCTCTTTTATTATGTTTCATAGGTGCTCTCCAAACATAGCCATCTTTTCCTACATAATAAAGATATCCATCTTCTCTAACAATCTTTTCTGTTCCTATTCTTTCTCCCATTCAAATCACCTCATAATAATTGAATATGTTAAAAGGATAATCTTTATAACCTTTTCTCTAACATCGACGTTACCCAGAGAGCAGTCTTTTTGAAAGAATTAATTATACTGGTGATAGGAATTATATATAAGAATACTCATATTAAACCTTTCATTTGGATAGTACAATTCAGAAATAATATTTTATTTATGACTAACCCTTCTTTAATGAATATCTAAGTCAATCATGAATAAATAATTAATTCACAAATATTTTCATAGACATTATGTATCTTTAACTAATTTATTTAAGTATTTGATTTCTTTATCATCAAGTTTAAGGATTTCTGATATCTTTTTATTCTTTCTAATAAGTAATCCTACTAAGAATATCTCTCGCCTTTTTTTCCTTATAGAACCATGTAATATGCTTTTCATCTTTATTGCGATTGACTTCTCGATTGATCTATCTGTTTTTGACCGCCCCATTTTTTTAATATATGATGGATACGAATACTTAATAAACCTAAATGATGGATGAACCTTAGATAATGATACACCCGCAAGCATAAGGTCGTTAGAATATCTCAGCATAGTCCAGTATTGTCTTCTGTATATTCTTCCATCAAAAACATCTGCACGTGATAGGTAATCAAATGCATTTACCAACACATAGCCAGAATATACAGTGGGAATATTCTCATCTATCCACATTTTCAGTGTATTGTGGTCAATATTTGAATTGAATGATACCTTTCTAACATTATTATAATCCATAGTAAGAAAAATAGTTTTCATAATCTCGAATATTTCCATCTTTCTATCGCGAAATGATTTTGGATTTTTCGCTTCCAGGTCATTCAAAGCAGCCCTCACGTCTCCTTTAGCATTCTTAGCAATAGTCACTAAATCAGTCTCAGATATTCTATATCCTTCTTTATTTGCGATATCCCTTAATAAGCTAGCTATTGCCTGCCAATTTACTCGCTTTAGAGTTATTGGTATACACAAAGACCTTAAAGGCAAGATTTTTTTATCCCACAAATTTAAAGCAGTTAGGATTATTGGTTGATTACTGTCTTTCAATATCCTTGCAACAGCTGATATCCCTCCTCTATCAATGGAGAATGTTTGGTCAATATCATCAATTAATATAAGTTTTCTGGATGCAAACAAAGATGCATTAACACTTGCGGACCCTATTATTTTTTCAACCTTCTCCTTGTCCCTAAAATCACTCGCGTTCATTTCAACAATATCCCATTTAAATTCATTCTTTATGGCATGTGCGATTGATGTTTTACCTACTCCTGAGGGCCCAGTTATCATTAATGGTCTTCTTTTCTTATTGCGCTCCCAGTCAAACACCCATTCGATGATCTTGTTTATCTGATCTCTATTGCCTATAATTTCTTTTACTTTATTTGGCCGGTATTTTTCAACAAGCATGTTATTATTATTGCTAGGTTAAATTAAAAAAGATAAGCATGGATAATATCTATTAAATATGCTTATATGAAATGATTATAAGGAATTCGGCATTGCATCTTTAGTAGCGATAGATACAAAACAGAATTTCAATGTTATTTGTTGTAATGTGGACAACAATAAATCTGGATTTATGATCATATGTGTAATGATAGCTGTATCATGATTTATACTTTATATATAACAACAAAAGTTTATATTGTTTATAAAAATCAAGGAGCAGTAAAAAATAAGGTGTTTTGATGATTATAGGAGTTTGCGGTGCACCAAATAAAGGTAAAACAACATTCTTCAATGCTTTAACGCTTGCCGGAGCAGATATAGCAGATTATCCATTTACTACGATAGAACCAAATAAAGGTGTCACCTATGCTCGTTCAGAATGCCCATGCAAAGAATTTAATGTTAAATGTAATCCAAGGCATGGAAGATGTATTGATGGAGTAAGATATATACCAATAACCATTATTGATATTGCTGGTCTTGTTCCAGGTGCGTATGAGGGAAGAGGACTCGGTAACAAATTCTTAACAGATATCTCTCAGGCAGATGCACTTATTCAGGTAATAGATGCTTCTGGGAAGACGGATCTGGAAGGCAAACCAGTATCAGAACCATTCGATCCATCTGAAGAGATAATATTTCTTAGGAATGAATTATCATATTGGTTGAAATCAATTCTCGATAGGAACTGGAGCAAGATAAGAAGGAAGAGTATTAAGAACATAAGCGAAATTTTATTGGGCCTTAAGATAAAAG
This sequence comes from Microcaldota archaeon, assembly GCA_021163645.1. Taxonomy (GTDB): domain Archaea; phylum Micrarchaeota; class Micrarchaeia; order Anstonellales; family JAGGTN01; genus JAGGTN01. Next base: position 24,397 of record JAGGTN010000002.1, read on the forward strand.
AGAGAGATGTTGAGAGCGTTGCTAAAGAGTTGGGATTGAGAATTGATAATATCGCTTGGTCTGATGAGGAAAGATTAGAATTTTCGAAACGTCTACTTCAAATAAGCAAACCATTAATTGTCGCAGCCAACAAAGCAGATATAAAAGGAGTAGCTGAAAATATTGAGAAATTAAGAGAGAGATTTGAGGGGCAAGGAGTGAAGATAATCCCTACATCCGCAATGCTCGAACTGGCCTTGCGCAAAGCTGCATCTTCTGGATTGATAAGATATTCACCAGGAGCGGGCAGGTTCATTGTTTTAGGCAAACCATCACCCAAACAAAAGAAGGGGTTAGAGTTTGCCCAGAAATTTCTTGAGCAAAATGGTTCTACTGGTGTGCAGGAAGTGATTGATACGGTCGTGTTTGATATTTTAGATATGATTGTTGTGTACCCTGTTGAAGACGAATCAAAACTTTCCGATTCCAAAGGTAACATTCTTCCAGATGCAGTTCTTCTTAAAAGAGGTTCAACAGCACTCGACCTTGCATTTAAGATACATTCAGATATTGGTGAGAGTTTTATTGGTGCTGTTGATGTTAGAACTCATAAAAGAAAAGGTAAAGATTATGTCCTCAAAGATAAGGATATTTTGAAAATTCAATTTAAACACTGATTTCAAAAAGCAATTCACTTTCCAAGCCAAACCCACCACCCCCAAAAACCAAACCCCAAACAAATAAAACTAATCATCACCAACCAATCATCCAACCCAAAAAAAATAATCCAATCCAAATCAAACCAAACCAACCCAATCCAAATCAAACCCACCACCCCAAACCAATCATCACCAACCCAATCAATAAAAAAAGAACCATCCCAAAAACCAACCAACCAAAACCCAAAATCAACCCCAAAAACCAACCAATCAAACAACCCAACCACCCCAACCACCCCAAAAAACAAATAAAACCAACCAAAATCAGGCAAACAAGGATAGAACATAAAATGAGAAATTTAAACTCCTGCGTTAATAATTCAATAAACTTAAAAATATATCTATTTATATACACTTACATTTATATTTAGTATTTATGGATAAGATTATGAATTCATTTTGACACGTTTAACACGTAATTCATTTTAATGAATATCTAGTTATCTGATATTAAACATCTGGGAAAAGGAAAAGGGAAATAAATGTTGAAAAAGAAATAAAATAAAGAGGCACATAAAAGATTTAATGAGAAATAGAAGTAGATATTTTAACAAAAGAATAATAATGCGATTTAAATTTATGAACATGTTATTGGTCACATAAAGTTTTAATTTTCATACTCAATAAAAAATTGGAAAATGAGGGGGATAGTCAAATTAGTGTTGTGATATTAAATTATGAGAGAGAGGGTGAGTGTTATGAAGGATAAAAAAGTAAAGATAAATAATCTAAATTTAAATTATCTAATTTTTAGTATTTTCTTAGTCATGATATTTTTTAGCGGGATGTTCATTTTTGGTTGTACTTATAACAATGAAAATAATACGTATGCTAAATTCATTGATTCTATAAGTAAACAATACAATTTGACCGCTTATAATATTACTTATGATGTAAATGATGATGGATTGGAGTATAATTTAAACATAATCAAGTATGAAAGTGATTGGAGAGTAGGATACGAATATCCTTTTGCTAAGATAGCATTTTATAGCATAAACAGCACTCCTTACGCATGTGCTGAAAGAGAAGGAAAAAGATATTGTTCTGATATAAGTAGTGCTAACTTTTCCGATAAAGGATATCATCTTGCTGAATCACAGATAGTATTCGGAAAGGATATTGATTATACTATTAAGCTGTATGACACTCTTAATAACCATAGTGCACTTAGTATAAAACAAGTGGATTCAGGAAATATTATCAATAGACCAGTTAATTGTTTCGAGCTTGAATTAGATTATAGTAAATTATCTACCAATGAGCTTAATAAGTTAGGGATACCACCAACTAGTAATTTGGTTATGCTATATAAGAATATAACGCAAAAATTGTGTTATGATAATGAAACAGGGATCCTTTTATCAACCAATTTCTCTTACATGTATAATGGGCATATGTTCGATATATCTAAAAAAGCAACATCCTTCTCAACGCAACCATTCCAAAACAGTATAAAGATAGATAAAGAGTTAGAACATTATAATGTGTTAAAACCTGTATATAATGATATCACCAATGATTGGGTTACATATTACAGATGTTCATTTGAGAATGATACTGATACTTGCCTACGCGATAAATCGTTTGAGAATAAAAATTCTAAATTCTGCAAGTTGATAAAGGATACACATAAGAGGAATAGTTGTTATACCCGAGCCATCTCTTATGACAATAACCCTTCATTATGTGAAAACATAGAAGATTCCCAGAATGACCGAGATTCATGTTATTATTTATACGTGTATTATTTTGGAAACAAATCTTATTGTAAAGAAATAATCAATGATACTATAAGGAATGATTGTGAAAATTTGGAAATTACTCCTGCTCAACCCCATAAATCTGAATGCTCAGTTGATGCGGATTGTGGAGTCAAAGGAAAATTTGGAGAGTTTTGTGTACCAATCAATAAAACAATAACAATTGATGAGAAAAAACCATGGAAGAAAATTTATGGATGTTATAACAAAACTACTTGTGGTTGCATTGATGGTGAATGTAGATGGACTCCAACAGATGATTTTGTAGATTGCATAGATACAGTTGAGAATGAAGAAATCTTAAAGATACTTAATACAAAGCATAATAATCAAACCAATGTAACAGCTAACCAATCAACCAATCAAACAAGTGGTTAAACAACCAAGAGCATAAGGGGAGGATGACATGTCATGATTTTAATTCTTTTTTTATGTTAGATTTTGATTCTCCCTTAACTTGTATGATATCATATCTTGTTTGCAAGCATCACTTTGCCAAAATGAAATTTAATCCAATATAAAATCTAATTTCATGAGCGACAACTCCTTTACGAACGTGTTCAATGAGTAGGACGCTTTTTCTTTCTCGTCTTTATTTAAGAAGGAATAATATTTGATTACAAGAAAAGATTTGATTGCAAGAGAAATCATACTTTGCTCAGGGCAATCTCTCTATATCCAGCTTTGCTTGCTCACCATGAACTGAATGTTCATATTATTCAGCCGGTAACATCCTTACAAATTTGAATTCGCATTTCATCATTAAACATAAACAGAAAACTTAATAATCAATACGTATAATACATATTATGGAATTGATAGTAAATACAAATAAGAAGATTGAATTTATTGACATTACTGATAAGGTGAATATGATGGTTCATAATTCGGCTCATCGTTCTGGCATTTGTATTGTTTATGTTCCTCATACTACAGCTGCGTTGATGGTGAATGAATTCGAACCCCATATCGTTCAGGATTACAAAACCTTTTACATGAACCTAACCAATCCAAACCTTACCAATCCATTAGAGCAAGAAAATGAACATAAGATTAAATACCAACATAATGAGATAGATAATAATGCAGAATCCCATTTATTATCATCGCTTATTGGTCCATCTAAGCAATTTATTGTTAAGGATAAACATATAATTTTAGGTACATGGCAGAGAATAATACTATGCGAATTTGACGGCCCAAGGGAAAGGCATATCATTATTGAGATACAATGAACACTAACATAACAATTCTCAAGTTATCTAAAAAGCAAAAGAAAAAATAACAGGTAAAATGCTCATAAATTCATTTTGATGATTTAAATTAGATTTTAAACTCTTCACCTAACTTCGGCACTCGCACATCATATTTATGAGTATTCAAGTATTCTGCAAATTCAAGCAGTTTCTTTTCTTCGCCATGAACAAGGAATATTGTCTTAAGATGTTTGATTTTTTTTATGAATCTTATCAATCCTTGATGATCAGCATGAGCAGAAAGATGAATATTATAAATAGGCATATTTACTTTTATAGATTCTTCTTTCCCATTTTCTCTTAACCATACCTCCTTCTCTCCATCAACCAATTTTCTTCCAAGAGTACCTTGCGCCTGATACCCAATAAAGATTAAAGCATTCTTAGGATCAGAAGCAAGAGATTTAAAATAAATAATCCCCGGGCCTCCAGTGAGCATTCCTGAAGTCGTTACAATTATACACGGCCCTGATTTTAGCACATCAGATTTGTTCTTCTTCCTGGATACTTTAAAATATGGGCTTTTGAATGGGTCTTCATCTGACATCAGTATTCTGAGTTGTAGTTCCCTTTTCGCATATATAACATTATATCTATAAATCTTAAGTGCTTTCTTTATCATTCCATCAACATAGATTGGTACTTTAGGAATAGCACCAGAACTAATGAAATCATTCAGTAACATCAATATCTCCTGCCCTCTACCTATTGCAAATGACGGGATAAGGACTTTACCATTTCTGCTCAGTACACTATTAATTATTTCAACCAATTGCTTAGACGCCTTCTTCATCGAAGAAAGCATATCTTTTTTACCTGAATATGTGCCTTCAATAATGAGTGTCTGAGCAGACAAACCCATTTCACACCCTGATAGAAGACGGGACTCCCTATCATTTATATCACCAGTATAAAGCAATGTCCTGTTTCCTTTTTTTGCACGAATCATAGAGCTGCCAATTATATGGCCAGCATCATGTAATGAAATATTATATCCTTTCACTACAAACCTATCATTATATTCGTGTTGTTTTAGCCGGGATAATACTAAGGTTACTTCTTTTGATGAAAAGGATTTATTTTTCTGAAGACGCTGGTAATCAGATAATAAAAGTTGCATTAAATCACGAGTTGGTTTTGTTGCATGAATATTCAACCTGTTTGAAATAATGTGTGGAAGGTAACCTGCATGATCTAAGTGTGCATGGGTAATTATAATATCTCTGGCATGCATCTTAATAAGTTGTTCCTTAGATAAGGTAGGGTATTCAATAGATTCACCTAACTTTATTCCTGCGTCCATGACAATATCTATCTTATTTTTCATACTGCCAAGGGTAATCATACTTCTACCTACTTCTCTGGCGCACCCCTTGAAACCTACTATCACCTAACCACCAAACAAGTAAAAAGGATTTCAGATTGCAATATTATTAAAAAAAGGAAATTACCTTTTTAGGATACGGATATCTTTTGCTCCTTTTGGAAGCTCAATTACTTTTGTGTGAAGCATCTTGCGGATTTTAGGTCCCCAGTAATAAGTGATCTTCGCACCATACTTCTTTGTTCCTACTTTTGTTTTTACCAACCTAGCATTCTTACTGATTGTAACATTTGTTGCCTTATCTGGGATTTTTATTTTCTTTTTTCTCTTTATTCCATAACGATAGTATATTATGTATTTTTCTTTCATTGGATCACCAAAATTATAAAACAGGTAAATATTTAAAATGTATCGGTGGATTATGATAGAAAAGGTGAAATAATGAAAATAAAATTTGAAAAAGCCAATGATATCCAGCAGATGATTAAGGATATAATGACAATCCTCTTCCCACAATATAATACAAATCGCATAATCGTTTTAAGATCCTACGGCTCAACTGCTAATGCTTATGCGAGAATTTGGAGTATGCCAAAAGTTTGGCAAATCGCTTTGGACATAAAACCGTTTTATGTGATTGAAGTATTATCTGAGCATTTTGACAAGTTACCATATAATGAAAAGGAAAAGGTAATCATTCATGAACTAATGCATATACCATCAACGTTTTCTGGTGCTCTTTTACCTCATAAATTTAAAAGTAAAGTAATTAACGAACGGACAGTCAGCAAACTATACAAAGAATATAAAAAGATAAAGGAGGATAAGCCATGGCTCTTACAAGATTAGAACACACAAAATCCTCTTGTTCATTATTGTCACGAGCCATTTCGATCATAATTCTTATTATTCTTGCAATTTTAATGTTTTATATGTCTATTATAGCCGAAGATTGTGTTGAAAAGGCTCTTTTATTTGTTTATTTTTTAATCAACGTTGGTCTTATATATTATCTTGTTAAGTTTTTACATATTAAGAACGAGATTCTCCCGAATAAATATCTCATAAGAGACTTAGAAAATATAAAAGGTAAGACCGTAGCAGTTGCGATTACATATCGTGATCAAGATCATGAAGTCATAACAAAAACGATGAATGCGGTAAAGAAGATTAAGGGAGTAACCAAATTCTATTTGATTGACAATTCAATAGAAAAAAAGAACCAGAATTTCGCGAAAGGTTTGTGCATGAGATATGGTTTTGAATATGCTCCATCATTACAAAGCAAAAAGATAAGTTGGAAATCTGACCCTCTCAATGATTTCTTGTTTAACTATTTAAAGGAGGATTACCTCGTTCTGATAGACAAGGATGAATTGATAACAGATACTAGAATTATCACTGATAATTTACCATATATGAAAAATGATACTGCTTATGTGCAAACGATGAAAATGGATAAGGGAGACACTATCCTAAATAAGGTTCTTGCAGCGTATAACAATTTCTTTTATGAGATTGTAGAGCCTGTTGATGGAAACGCAGGATATGCTCTTTTTGGAGGTTCGGTGGCTTTGATGGATGTTAAAAAGTTGAGAGAGGTTGGAGGATTTAAAACAATCCTAGAAGATATTGATATCTCATTTAAACTGCTTAATAAGGGATACAAAGGATTGTTCAATCCAAAGAGCTATTCAGAAGCCGGAGAGTCAGACCTCAACTATGATTATTTTACTAAGCGTCATTATAGATATGCTTATGGAACAATGGATTTATTCATAAATTATCTTAAAAATATAAAAAACGTCAGATTAGGTTTACATGCAAAATATATCTATAGTTTATTGTCTCCACAATTTCTATCTATATTTTTATTACTGGCTTCCATGTATACCCTAATAGTCTCAACACAAAATTATCCAAATCCAATATTAACCAACTCGATAAGTGGTGGTATTGCGATACTCATATTCCCATTATTGATTCTTTCTTTACTCTCAACATTCACAAAGAATAACCCTCTTGTGGGATTGATGGCATTCATGATAAATCAGAGTATATTATTTGTGAGGCTCAGAGCTACGTTGAAGGCCATAACAAGAATAAAAATCCCTTGGAATGTAAAATGCAAAAAGGATATTGAAACCATTTGGTTCGTATTTGCTACTATTGGAATAGTTATAATGATTTTATCGTATGCAAATATTTATCTGTTTTTAATATGCTTAACTTTCTGGTTGTTATACGTGATGCCTGTCATAATATATATAATATTGAACTAAGAAAATTATATATTGTTTAACTATGTAAGTACGAATTTATGAGCATTTTATCTGAAGTATAAAGATTATACACAAATACAAAAAGAATTAATAAAATAGGACTGAGGATGGTTTGATGATTATAAAAAATAGTACTAAGAATATTTATAAGGATAAGGAAGTGAAAATAACGAGAGATGCGATAGAGTTCATTCTATATGCTGCAAAATTTACTTATCCGCACGAATTCATAGGTTTATTAAGACAAAGAGATGATGTGATAAATGAAGTCATAATCCTTCCTTTGAGTATATATGGAAATCGATTTTCATCACTCCGCCTTGATATGTTACCTATAACTGAGCATCCATTGGGAGTGGTTCACTCGCATCCAAGCACGAACAATCATCCGTCTAAGCAGGATTTGTTATTTTTTAATAGATTTGGAAAGATACATATCATTGTTTCTTATCCATATAATTTACAATCTGTCTCTGTTTATAATAACAAGGGTGATAAGCTCGATTTTAAAATTGTTGAATGAGCTGAAAGATGTTAAATTATGGCTCTCCCAACTTAACTTATATGATATCATATCTTGTTTGCAGCATCACTTTGCCAAAATGAAATTTAATCCAATATAAAATCTAATTTCATATACAAATAAGTCCATTATTAAATATTAAGTATAAGTTATAAGTATTAATACAAACATTTAAATATATACTTACACACAATTTATTCAGGAGAATGTTATATAAGAAAATGTTTATGTGAGAAATAAAAAATATAAACGGGGTGAATTTATGAATATAAAAAAGGAGATAAAAAGGACAAACACAAAGGATGACTCGGAAACAGAGTTAAGGACGGGATATATTCCATTTCCTCTAAATGACGTTCCTGTAACTGAACGCAGAAAAATGGATAAAAGGAATGCACTATATGATTTTACCAAGACAAAGAGTGAAGAATAAATAAATATCTAAATAATTTAATTTTTAAAGTTTATTTAAGCTTTTTACCTCAATTCTTTCTCTTAATATTTGTTTTTATCCTTTCAGGTAAATAGATTAACTTAATCAACATAACCTCTCTCAACATCGTTACTTAATTAATTTCAACAATCCAACACCAAACCAAACCATCCCAAAAACCAACCAATCAAACAAAAAAATCAAAACCAAACCCCAACCCAAAGACCAACCCCAACTCAACCACCCCAAAAAAAGCCCAAAATCACCCAAAAAAATCAAACAGATAAAAATCAGGCAAACAAGGATAGAACATAACCAGTAAAAATCTAAGCGCCTGAGTATTTGCAATAATAATATAAATCTTATCATGTCTATTTTTAATAGATAGTTTAATCAGATGAGGTGGTTATGTGAAATTGGAAGGATTTGCTGTTATTCTAGTTTTTAGTTTGATGTTCTTCATGCTTGGTTGTGTTGGGCAAGGACAACAGAATGCAAATGAATCAATATGTCCTGAAGGATTTCACTTGATAAATGGGACTTGTGTCCCTTCAGAAAACCAATCTAAGGTGATTTTGACGTTAAGTCCAGGTCAAGAATTTTCAATATCTAATAATAATTTCATTCTAGATAATATTCTCTATGACTCTTCTATAAGGAACGGAACCTGTGTTCTCAATGATATAACAGCAATCATTAAAAAGAAGATAAATGAAACTTCTTCTGAAACCTATTCAATAGATTTAAATGGCCAACTACAATTGGGAGACAGGTCGATAACTTTCAGCGCACTGAATTATTCAAGTTTTATTAAAAGTGGAGAATGCAAAGCGAAAAACATTGATGTAACATTTAGTGTTAAAACTCCTGAGTATGATAAAGATTCATTCACACTTGGATTAGATGATACTCATGATTTACCATCGGGGGACGAATTATCTGTTGATTCGATCAAATATTCCTCTAATTTTGATGATAGTATAGACTTAACTATAAGCTTAGATGAAAATGAAGACAGTCATATTTCCAGTGATTTAAGGATAGTTTATCTAGATACTATTGTGCAGACAGAAAGAGGGGATGAGCAAGAAGTGAATATAACGCGTGGGGAAGGTCAGATGGCCTCCTTACCCGGAGATTATTCACTGGAGATCACGAGCATTGATATGACAGTAAACCCTCCTGATTCTAATATTGAAACGAACAACTATGAAAAAGGAAATTCTACTACTTTTAGTGATGATACAACGATGCAAGTAGATGATATAATCATCAATATGACAAATTGTAGTGATACCTGTTCTATAATCAATAAGACAGTAAGATTAAAGGTAAGACCAGAGGGAACAGGGAGTTATGAATATTATAATCTATCAGAGGGTGACACCATCAATGCGAGTGCATTAATAGTGATAGAAATAGTATCAATAGATGCTGATACATATTGTTATAATAACACAGAAACAAATGAAACAGAATGCAGATATGAAAATGCTACTGTTGAATTGAGGGAAACAACCTATAATGAACATTGTAGTGTCAGCGATAAACATATTGATGTGAGATTGATAAGACCTGATACATCTGATGAAACGGCGACCTTAGATTATGGGGAGAGGAAAGAATTCCTCACTAATGAAGTAATAGAAGCCTTATCAATTACAGGTGACCTTTCTGATTCTTATGGTGGAATGTGTAATCTAACGAATAAAAAGGCGACATTGTATATTAAGGTTCCTTCAACATCATATTCCTTATCAAGTGCTAAAGCCAAACTTAAAATAATCTACAAAGGCGATGAATTTGTTAAGACCCTGGGCAAAGACCAATCCGTAGAAATAGGGAATGGGATAAACATATCAATCGACGAATTGGATGTCTCATTAGATGAAGATGGTAAAGTGTCTGATGCATCAGCAAAGATTCATATCACTGCACCAAAGAGATGTCGCGATGTAGGAGCTGAAGCAACACTACGCTATAGCGATAATAATAAAATAAATGTCAGGGAGGGAGATGAGTTTACCATCAATGGTTTGAATTATGATGTTGATTCGATAACAGCAACAGTAACACCAGGAGAAAATTCATGTAAAGTGACAAATAAGAAAATAAAACTTAATGAGTATATCCCAGTGATTAAAAATATTAGTTTGAATATAGGGGAGAACAAAACAATAGGTGATCTGTTGTTAGGCTTATCCGAAGCAAACATAGATGTTTCAAAGGATACAAATAAGAATTGTATACTCGGAGATAAGGGGATTAAGATATTTTTAATATCTGGTGGGGCAGAGAAGGATATTGATGCTAATGAAGGCGATGTATACTCTATAGGTGATTATGAAGTTACTGTGGAACAGATTAATGCTGACATTCCAAGCAAAGCTAAGGATAGTTGTGAGATAAATGATTTATCAGCAACATTTGAACTTCAATAATCTTACCTATAGCTTTAAGAGAAAGTTTGAAGAAAAAAGGTGATTAAGGTAAAGTTTATTTTTTCTTTCTTTTCCTTATTTTTCTTTTCTTTGTTCTTTTCTTTTTTGCTTTCTGGGTTCTCTCTGGTTCCATTGATGACATTCCGAGCTCTTTCTCGATGGTTTCGTTTTCTTCAATGTTTTTAAGTTCGCTATCCAAATTCTTTTGAAAATCATCAAGTTTACCTAGCTCTCTACCAATAAGAGTGACTATCAAACCAATGAATACAACTGCCACTGGGATACTGCCGATTATTACTGTCTTGAATGATTCCCAAAATATTGGATAAACTACCAGTAAACTTATCCCTATTGCAATCAATACGATCCCAAGTAGGACGTATAAAATCCCGCGAATACTCATATCATCACCAAATAAATAGATGAAGTAATATTTAAAAAGCTTGTTTAATTTTATGCTCATCATGATTAAATTATTTGGGCTCATCAGCTACTCTTATCATCATAGATCAGCCTGGAGCGGTATAATCATTGCCCATTATTTGTTAAGTTTCATATTTATATATCTAATGTTTTAATCTCAACAACAGAAATAAATGATCCTTTTCATAAGGTTCTAATCTTATCCTCTGAATTATCTTAAATTTATTAGATAATATGTTTTCAACTTTATCATAAACCTTCTCTGGTTTTTCAGTAACATCAATACTTTGAGATTTAATTGCAATCATAGCATATCCTCTCTTCTTAAGATATACATCAGCATTTTTAATGAGAATCTCAGCTTGGTCTGGCTGGGCTACATCTTCATAGATTACATCTACCTTTCCATTAATATATTTGGAATAACTCTCTGGTTTTCGTGCATCTGCCATAATCGGAATCATATTCTTCCTTATTTTACAGACAGGTATTAGTTTTGCCATCATTTGTGCTGAGAATTCTATGCAGTATACTACCCCTTTTGGCCCAATAATATCAGATACATGTGATGATGTCGTACCAGTTGATGCTCCTAAATAAAGCACACTGCTACCTCTTTTAATAGGCAACTGTTTAAGATTATTCTTTATGGCTGCGGATAATTTACTCCTGTACGGAGTCCATGATCTATAATCAACCTTATCATACGAGAATATCTTTTCATTATATACTTTATATCCTTTAACGAGACTCGGTGTAACTATCCTACCTCCAAGAAGATAAACATTATCAAATATCTTTTTTGGTGCTCCCAGTTCGTTTTCTTTCTTTTTTTTATTTTTATCTCTGTGTTTCATTCAATCTCCTCATAAATCAGATTAGAACAGCGAATATTTAAAAAGTTAATTTTCTCTAATAACTAACATAATGTATCTATTATTTGGTGATAATATGAGAATGCGAATTTGTGTACTGATTTTATTATTATCTTGGTCTTTTTTATTTGCTGGGATGAATCTTTCTGGGTCAGCGTTAACAGCATCAGATTTCTATTCATTCGCAACCCCTGGCAGTCATGAATTTGGGGTGAATGGTATTAATAAATATTGGGAAATGCCAAGTTGGTGGACTACCAGAAATGCGAACCCATGCATTCTTAAGGATGGAAAAGAATATGATACCAATAACCTTCAATGGTCTGTCCGATTTGCTAATTGTGAAGGGAAATCATATTCATATCATAAAAATCTTATTGTTTCTGCTAACATTGATTCCAGTAATCAGAATGATGCAGTTATGATTAGTCTATTAAATAAACTTGAAGGCGCATCTAACAATATTATAGTACAAGAGAAAGAATTATACGACCTTAACAATCAAATAATACCTTTGAGGAAC
>JAGGTN010000035.1 GCA_021163645.1 Microcaldota archaeon
CCAAAAAAACACAAACCAAAAAATAACCTCACCTTTTAACAAAAATCCAAGATATTAAAAATAATGAGAAAGCAACGAGAATCATCAATGGACCTGGAGGATACTTGGTAATCATTGATAAAGATATTCCAGATACTACCGAAAAACATCCAAAAACCATTGACATAAAAGAATATTGTTTTATCGAATTAGTAATATTTCTCGCTGCCACTGCAGGAATAGCGACCAGAGCAGCAGTCAGTAATATCCCAACCATCTTAACTTCCATCGCCACTACTAACGCGATAGATAACAGATAAACAAGGTTATACTTAGAGCAATCTATTCCCATACTCTTAGCAAGTCCGCGGGACAGGTCGCACAGTATTATTTTATTATATATAAATCTAACAACAAAAAATAACATTATAGATAATGGAATCACTAACAACAAATCAGTCATATTTACCCTTGTAATATCACCTATCAAAGCAGCCTCAGCATCAGATATAGGTAGGAATAGAAAGCCGATTGCAACACCGCTAGCAAACACAACAGCTACCAGTGCTTCAAGATGAACTTTACTCTTAAGTCTATGGTTAAAAAACCAGATAACAATAGCACCAATTCCTATTGATAATAACGCACCAATAAAAATATTAAAACCAAAAACTAATGCCAGTGCAACACCAGGTAATGCCAAATGTCCTAATGGTCCGGCAACAATAGACATCTGTCTAGTTATCATCAAAGAACCGATATACCCAGCAATCCCTCCAACAAACGCGCCAACGACCAAACTCAATAAAAACGAATCCATTAAACCACCGAAGATTATTTATTCAAATTATATGTTTATGCTTGTAAAATTTAATCTTGTTGCCATATAGACTACGTAATTTTTGAGGTGTTAATACATCCTGAGGAACACCATAACAATGTGTATTTTTAGACATGCATAGACAATACGATGAATATCCATAAACGATATTAAGGTCATGTGTGATTAAAAGGATTGTTATCCGATGCTTATCCCAGAATTTCTTTAACAACGAGTAAACAGTTTCTTCACCACCAATGTCAAGCCCTGCTGTTGGTTCATCTAACAGTAACACATCTGGATCATCTATTAAACTCCATGCTATCAATAACCGCTGGAACTGGCCAGAGGATAATTTACTAGGGTTTCTATCAAGAATATTCTTGCTTCTTTTCAATCCAACCTTGCTGAGCATCTTAATAATTTCATCATCTGATTTGGTTTTGAACCTAAAAAAGTCTCTAATGGTCAACGGCAATTTTGAGAACTTTGCTTTTGAGAAATCCTGTGGTAAATAATTTATTTTTACTTTAGGCTGCCATTTAATGATACCTGTCATTCTTCCATTAGAAGGCAACATTCCAAGCAGTGCGTTCAATAATGTTGTTTTACCAGAACCATTTGGGCCAATTATTGTTATAATATCACCCTTCTTAACATTAAAACTGAAATCCTTTATGATCTGCTCATCATCAAAATATACATTGAGATTTCTAACTGAAAGTAAATTGTTTTTTTTCTCCATTTTTCCTTTTCCTTTGATTCTCTGTTGTTTCTTATTTTCCTTCTTCATATTTCTCCCCTATTATGATATCATAAATTAAATCAATACATTAACCCAAATATATGACTAAGTAATATAATAGATGTAATTTAAAAACATAATATATATCTAATTAATGTGGCAAATAAAAAGGTAATTGTTGATGGTTCCTACGGTGAAGGCGGAGGGCAGATATTAAGAACTTCTATATCACTGAGCGCAGTATTAGGTATGCCTGTTAAGATAAATAATATTCGTATTAAACGTAGAAATCCTGGATTAAGACCGCAACATCTAACAGGGATAATCGCAGCATCAAAATTGACAAATGCCAAGCTAAGAGGGAATAGAATCGGAAGCACATCAGTTGAATTTATACCAGATAGGATAAGATCTGGGGATTACGAATTTGACACAGGAACTGCTGGTTCAGTGACTCTCGTCATGCAGGTCTTACTACCTATCATGCTCTCATCACCAGACAGAATAAAAATTACAGTTAAGGGAGGAACTCATGTGATGCATAGTCCAAGTTATGACTATTTCAAAGAGGTTTTACTGCCGGCTGTACGTGATATGGGTGCATGCGTTAAAACAGAAATCTATAGATATGGTTTCTATCCCAGAGGTGGGGGGCAGATAACTGTTGAATGTAATCATAGTGAATTGGTTGGGTATGAATATGATGAGCATCATAAATCAGATAAAAAATGGCCTGATAAGATAGTTAAGGCAAGAATCATTCAATCAAATAAATTGCCAAAGCATATAATAGAGCGGGAGGTTAATAAGATAAATGGATTGTTGAACGGCGTGTATTTAAATACAAACATAGAGACAAAGATAGTTAATACATTATCCCCTGGCAATGCAATTACATTGTGGTATAATGGCAATGGATATAGAGGTTCTTACGTATTAGGTCAAACGAGAAAACCGGCTGAGAAAGTTGCTGATGAAGCAGTGACAGAACTTTTAAAACACATCAATTATACAGTTGATGAATACCTAACTGACCAGCTTATGATCTTTAGTGTGATGGCAAGAGGCAGTACTAAGATATACACATCAGACGTGAGTTTGCATGCAAGAACAAATGCGTACATTATTAATTCTTTTCTGCCAAATACTATTAAGATAGTTGATAAAAATCATGTTGAAATAAAAGGGAGAGGATGAAAAGAGAGTGATGAGATGAAGGGCAGAGGGAGAGGAAAAAAAAGAAGTATGAGAAAAAAAATACCAGAAGAAGAGAGAAAGATTTCCAAAAAGATTTCTAAAAAGGCAAGGAACACTCTTCTCTTAGATGTACCTGGTATAACATTGGCAATACTATTAGGTATTATCGTTTTCCTGCTAGGTGGTATGAATGGATTTATGATGATACTTATCTTCTTGGTTATCGCAGTAATCGTAACAAAACAAGGATACCAGGAAAAAAAGGATTTTGGTATATATGAACATGAAAGAAGTTGGGAAAATGTTGTGTCAAATGGTCTTGTACCAGTAATCGGACTGGCTATCTCACCTATCCTTTATGTGACTACGCTTGCCGCAATGGAAGCAGACAAGTTTGCATCTGAATTAGGCGTTTTGGGAGGTGAGCCAAGAGAAATATTCACATTCCGCAAAATAAAAAGAGGTACAAGCGGAGGAATGACATTATTCGGGACTTGGATGTCATTCATAGGTGCGTTGGTAATCGCAATCATAGCCAAATACCTCTATTATTATGACTGGTGGACAGTATTGATAATATCAGTAATTGGATTTATAGGGAGTATTGGAGATACAATATTTGGTGTGTTCGAAGAGAGAGGAATAGGAAATAAGATGACTACTAATATAATATGCGGTCTTATCGCATTGACCATAGGATATTATTTATTCATATATTCTGGGATGTTTTAGCTCAAGATACTTGTACACTCATCTAGTTTTTGTAGGTTTTTGCTTGGGGGGATTGAGTTATTTTTATTGGGTTGGTTCTTGGATTGGTTGGGTTGGTTGGGTTGGTTTTTTGGTTGGTTTTTTTGGATTGGTTTTTGGGATTGGTTTGGTTTTTTGTTTGTTTTTTGGTTGGGATTGGTTGGATGGGTTGGTTTTTGGGTGGTTGATTTGGGTTGGTTGGGGTTGGTTTTTGGTTTTTTGGTTGGTTTTTGGTTTTTTGGTTGGTTTTTAATGGATTCGTAGATTTGGTTGACCACATGCAACTTACTCAAAGAGAAATGAGAGTTTGATAATTATAGCTTTACCGGAAATTCACTTGGGATTTATTTATAAATAATATGAATGTATATTATATGATAATCTAAATATTTAATGGAATAATATGGAGTTTAAGGAGTAAATAGACATTTGTTTAGAATGGTTTAATTAATATATTATTATTCATTGCTCAAAAGCAAAATTTCCTCCATTCATATAACATTAATAAGGGCAAATAAAAAGATAATGATAAAGAATAAAGGCAACAAAGAAGTATTTTAAATATTTATGTATATTAATTGATTTGTTGTGGGATTTATTTGTTTTGGGGGTAATTGGATGGCTGATTTATTTGATAAGAACATCAATACAGGTATGAATACAGGTGTAAATTCAAGTATAGGTATAAACATTGATATTAGCCCATACATAAATGAGTTTAAAGATTTTCTCAGCTCCAAATATAAACCCAAAATAGATAATATGATTTCTAATTATCCTAAAAAGCGTAGTATATATGTTGATTATAAGGACCTTGAAAAGTATAATCCAGATATTGCAGATAAACTCATAGACGAACCAGAGATGCTGATTATGGCAGCAAATGAAGCATTATCTTCTTTTATGGGCAACCTGACAATGACTCCTGCTATCCAACAGTTTGGTTTGCGCCCGCATGTAAGATTTGTTAACTTGCCTGATATGGGTCTCATGATACAGAACATTTCCTCAAGTATGATAGGCAAACTCATCTCAGTCAAAGGTGTAGTGACTAAACGTGCTGAAGTACGCCATATGGTCAAGACGGCATTGTATAGATGTTCTGTATGCGATGCTGAATATCGGGTTGACCTAACCAAATCCCAACCACCTACTGTGTGTGAAGCGTGCAAGAGAAAGGCATTACGCCTAATCAAAGAAGGGTCAGAGTTTATTGATATACAGAGATGCGAGATGCAGGAATTGTTGGAGAGAGTTAAAGGTGGTGCGCCACCAGCAAGGATTGAGTTATGGACAGAAGAGGATATGGTAAATGCTGTCACTCCAGGTGATACTGTTGAGGTTGTAGGAATATTAAAAATAAAACAACCAGATATGACAAGAAATCGCAAGAAATCGTTTATATATGCAAGATACATTGATGTTGTTAGTGTCAGGAGCCTCCAGAGGGATTTTGAGGAGATTGTGATAACGAAAAATGATGAAGATAAGATAAGAGAGCTTGCAGCCAGACCAGATATATTTGATTTGTTAACAGAATCAGTTGCGTCTGGGATTTATGGACATAAAGAGGTCAAGCAGGCACTTGTACTTCAATTGTTTGGGGGTACGCGGGATAAGAAGATGCCTGGCGGTGCACCAATCAGGGATGATATTCATATATTATTAATAGGCGATCCAGGGGTTAGTAAGAGCCGGTTATTACAGTATATTGCTGAGCTGGCGCCTAAGAGTATCTATGTTAGTGGTAAATCGGTCAGCTCAGCTGGGCTTACTGCTTCGGCTGAGCGAGATGAGTTGGACGAGGGCGGATGGACGCTTAAAGCAGGCGCCCTCGTCCTCGCATCCGGCGGGATAGCTTCGATAGATGAATTTGATAAAATCGATCCACGTGATCGGGCAGCGCTTCACGAAGCAATGGAATCACAGACGATCAGTGTGGCTAAGGCGGGGATAGTGGCGCGTATGAGGGCGAAGACAGCTATTTTAGCAGCTGCCAATCCAAAATTTGGGAGGTTTGATATCAACAGGCCAATAGGCGAACAGTTTGATATTCCCCCAACATTATTATCGCGTTTTGATTTGATATTTCCGATGATAGATACAATGGATACTAAGTTTGATAGTGCGGTTGCTGATAAGATATTGTATGCGCATAAGGGTAAAGATGTTGACGAGCTTGAAAGAACAGAGGTTATTGATCCTGTTTTGATGAGAAAATATATTGCTTATACCAGACAAACATTGAGGCCACGGCTTTCAGAAGAGGCAATGAAACATATCAAGGGTTTTTATCTTGAGTTGAGAGCGTTAGGTAAGAAACAGAATGCTGTGCCTATAACTGCCAGACAGATTGAAGGTATCATACGAATGGCAGAGGCGAGTGCTAAGACTAGGTTGAGTGAAGTGGTTGAGCTTATTGATGCTAAAAGGGCAACCATGCTGACAGAACATATGCTCAGGAGCGTTGGTATGGATAGGGAAACAGGTGAGTTTGATATTGATATCGTGGCAACCGGTAATCCAAAATCAAAAATGGATAAACTTAATACTGTGATAAATATCATAGAAGAATTATCTAAGAGCGTTGATGAGGTAGATATACAAGATGTAATCAGTGAGGCAAAATCTTACAACATACAAAGATATCTAGTTGAACAGATTATTCGTGAATTGATATCAAAAGGTGAGATATACGAACCAACCCCAGGTCATATAGAGTTTACTGATAAACGATAATTTTTCTTGTTTTCGTTTATTTTTTTGAGGTGCGTTGATGATGATTTTTTGTTTTGTTCTGTTTGATTGGTTGGTTTGGTTTTCGGTTGGGATTGGTGATTGGTGATTGGTGATTGGGTTGGCTTGGATTGGTTTGATTTGGTTTGTTTGATTGGTTTGTTTGGGTTTGGTTTGATTTATTTGTTTTGGGTTGATTTATTTGGTTTGATTGGATTGGGTCAGTTTGTGGTTGGGTTGGTTGGAGTAGATTTGAGCATTGTCTCTTTTCTTTTCACGTTATCATCTTTGAGATGTCTTGTCCCAAAACAACAATCACCAGACTGAACTAAACAAAAGTTTTTAAAATATCCTGCACACTAAAAAGATCATGTTTATTTTTCAGATTTCAAATTTTTCAAAAAGAGACAAATGGCAGGAAAAAACAAAACCAAATCCTATGTTTAAATTTATTCCAACAGTTCTTCATGGGGCAAAGGTAATCGATATCGAAGCCGAAACAATGGGGTACTCTAAAGATCAAATTACATACCTTGTTAATACATATTCAGAAATGATCAACAATTTCTGTCAGATTCTTAGTGCAGATGAAGAAGAAGGAGGTTATGGCTGGAAGCAACCACCAAAAACTCAGATGGAAATACGTAGGCTAATTAGTGATGTGCTTCCTATTATATGGAGTAATTTTGAACCTGGGAATACTGTTTTATTAAGCAGTGCTATTGAAAGAAGGACTCTAGATTGTGACACGTCAGCCTTTATCCTTCATGATATCCTACAACAGTTTGGTATTGATTCTAAATTTATAGCCCCACGTCACCATACTCTCTTGAAAGTAGGCTCTGATTATATTGAGACCACTACTGGCAGGCAGGGACCAGAAGTTATCTTTTATAACAAAGAAACTTTTAGAGAGAAATATACTGTTTTCTATGATATTCCTTTTTCTTATCTCACATTGGCGTACTCTGATTGTGGAGACGCAAGATTTGATAATGGGGATTATAACGGTGCAATCTCTGATTATACTAAGGCTATTGAGTTAAACCCCAAATTTGCAAATGCATTTTACAACCGTGGGTGTGTAAAAAGGAAAATAGGAGATTATAACGGTGCAATCTCTGATTATACTAAGGCTATTGAGTTAGACCCAAATTTCTTAGATGCTTATTATAACCGTGGTAATGTAAGATTTGATAATGGAGATTATAACGGTGCAATCTCTGATTATACTAAGGCAATTGAATTAAACCCAAATCTTGTAGATGCTTATTATAACCGTGGTAATGTGAAATACAAAATAGGAGATTATAACGGTGCAATCTCTGATTATACTAAGGCAATTGAATTAAACCCAACTGCATTTTTATATTCTAACCGTGGTAGTGTAAAATACAAAATAGGAGATTATGATGGTGCAATCTCTGATTATACTAAGGCAATTGAGTTAAACCCAAACCTTGCAAGTGTGTATTATAACCGAGGGATTGCAAAAAAAATGAAGGGAGATATAGAAGGAGCCAATGCTGATTTTACTAAAGCAAAGATGTTAAGACTAAAGTAATAAATTGTCAGAGAAATTTAGGAGAAATAAGATAATGTAAATTTATAAGGCGTTTATTGCCTGAATAAGTTTTATTCATAATGAAAAAACACTTATGTTTAATTTTTTCTATTAGAGGCAAATAAATATTATTTTGATTTTAAAGGGAGATGAATATGCTAACACCCAAAATGACTGAGGAGATAATCGATTTTGTTAAAGAAATGCCCAGAACAATTCAAGAGATATCTAGATTGCTCAATGTTAATTGGAGGACTGCAAATAATTATGTTAGATGGATTGAAATGCATCAAGGAACAATATCTATGAGGACATTTCGCGGAGGGACACGCGGTGCGCTTAAAATCGTCTATTATAGAACTTGTGAATCTGGCGGCGAGCCGTTAAAAAAATTATTATATGACAGAATATTAACCGGCAAGCAGATAGATGATTTTGACTTCTTTGACATATACCAAAGCGTTGATAAGAATAAAAGAAAGGTTTATGTAGATTCATCTAAATATCCAAATGTATCATCAAGACAGGGATTCTTAGATTATATATCCTCATGCAAAGAGAATCTATTTGTCTTTTCTGGAAATGTAAGCTGGATTAACCTAAAAGAAAAAAAGAGTAGAAGAATGGATTCAGTAATTAGGAGGTTACTCAATAAAGAGGTTAATTTAAAGGTCATTGCAAGGATAGATATTACCTCGATAAAAAACATTGAACATCTTCTTGTGTTGGATGATGAGCGAGAGTTAATCAAAGTAAGGCACAGCACTCAACCATTAAGGGGATTCATACAGGATGATACATCAATGCGATTTAAATCTGAGATATCTCAACTCAAAACAAGAGAAGCTAAAAAGGATTTATCAATATTCTATCAAATAAACGACAGAGATTGGGTAAACTGGATGACTGGTATTTTTTGGAATATGTTCAGTACAGGGATGCCATATAAGGATAGACTCATAGCATTAGAAGAGGTAAGAAAAAATATATGACTACTTTCAACAAATTTTACTCACAACAGATTCAGGAAAACCTCACAGTGTTGTATTTTAGTTACACCAATTAAGATAAACCATACAACCAATTGTATTTTTGGGGTGTTGATATGAATAATACTAAGTTAAATTTATCAAATAAGTCAGGTAAATTGGTTGGGATTATAGGACCTATGTTTTCAGGGAAAACGTCTGAATTATTAAGGAGGATTAAGAGAAGCAATATCGCAAGAAAAAATTGGATTCTATTCAAGCCGATTATAGACCAAAGGTATTCAAAAATGGATGTTGTCTCTCATGACTTAATAACAGCAGAAGCAAAAGTGATAAAAAAATCAAATGAAGTTTATATTTATATCGGCAATAACATAAAACATATTGATGATGTATTCTTTGACGAATTACAATTTTTTGATTCTGAGATAATCCCAATAATACAAGAGATATTATTCAACGGAATAAATATTACCTATGCTGCATTACAGGCAACATCTGAAGGAAAACCATTTCCCTTTATTGATAATCAAAAACATATTGGTGATTTACTAGCACTTCCGCATGAAGAAATTATTAATCTCAAAGCAGTATGTACTAGATGTGGTAATGATAATGCTGTGTTTACATTCTACACAGCCGGTGAAAAAAACGAAATAATAAAAGTTGGTGGTTCAGAGACATATACTGCTTTATGTAGAACTTGTTTCAATGAATTGATGAACAAAAAAAAATAAGAATCTCTTTAAATCTACCTTTCTTCATGGTTGCTCTTTATCCATAAGCTACTCCACACCTACCATTATAATCTGATGTCATACTGATTAACAATCGGTTACTATAATATGTTGTGCTGGGTTTATTGTTTGATGGTTTGATGTATATTGTTTGGTCCGTATTGTATATCTCCTTGATACATTTATCTACTAAAGTATTTAAGATGGTCTCATTAGGATAACTTATAATACATGCTCCATCATTATCCAGAGAATAAATAAATATTTTTTTACCTCCTAATGGAATACTTCCTGCAAAATCAACACCACATTGTAGAATATTATGTCTTGTCTGATTATCATAAGCTCCCCTCAGGTCCATAACGATAGATAATGTTTTTGCATCTTGTAATTTATCTAGGTATTCATTCATACTTATTGGCAATGAAATATAGTAATAATAACCTGCAAGTATCACACTTATAATCACAATGGTAATAACCACCAACCATTTAATCATATCAATCATTCAAGCCACCGTCCGGTTTGATTGATGAATAATTTATAAACATTTTATTCTCATTACTCCCAACCATTTAATCATTGAACAATATCTCATTCTTTATGTGCAAAAACATATCCTATTTCACAATTATCAAATGTTTCCTTGTTCCCATAGAATTCTCCTACCACATCAGGAACAATACTAAAATCGTATCCATTATCAGTTGATGAATAATATAAATATATCATAGCTCCCCCTTGTTTCGCCATAGATTCACATTCATTTGGCGAGTAAGTTCCGTTTGGAGCTATGCATGAACTTCCAGTTATTTTATACTCTTTTACTGTTTTATTTATCGCTCTGAATGAATCCTTAACCAGTTTATAACAATTATCCATTGATGAGGCATCGGCTGATGAAGCTCCTCTATAATCGACCAAAATGTTAACGTTATCCATACCAGTGATTTCAGATTCGAATATAGAGAAAGGTGTGGATTCATAGGTTTTTTTCATCATATTATAAACACCGATAGATCCAATACTTACTATTATAACAAATAATATCAATAATATTGTCCAGCTTAATAATACACTCCTCTTCATGAAAAACCTTCTTCGGGTTCTAGTATAATACATAAATGTGAATACCGCCAAAATTATTAAGATTATATCTATAGCTAAAAGTACGAGGACAGGAATGATTACTTTATATGCCCTTGCAGTTGATTTATCAAGGCCTAGGATACCAGAAACCTGTGCATTTGTACTATCGCTAAAACCATATACCATCTTATTTATACTGCCTTCTCCTTCACCAACAGTTTCGAGTAGAGCATTCAATCCAATACTTATATTTTTATATTTGCCGTATAATTCATCATATTGTGCATCTGTCATTGGCGGGTTGTATTCGTTTTCATATTGATTGAATAAATCCCCCAACCTATTTAGTTCTTCTACTTCCTGACTGTTTCCTTTATCAACGCTCCACTTGGCTCTAATTAAGGCAGAGATTACAGATTCTCTCTCAGACCGTAAACGGTCATAACTAAGAGTTAGGTTTTCCTGATTAAGAATCTGCTTTATTGATAGCAAATAACTCTCATATTGGTTTAAATACTGAGAAGTTATACTATCAACATTATAACTCATTATACTATCGTTTAATGTATGTTTGAGTGATTCTGCATTTGAATAGTAATATTTAAGGTTACTATTAGAAATTTTTGACAATGTCTTATTCGCTTGCTCTAATATTTTAGGGTATTTATTGTTTATGGAATTAAACCTTTGCAGATAAACAGGTTGTAACTCTTTTGATGTAAAATACTTAAACCGATATTCTGTCTCATTCAAGGCTTTTTGTATATTGATGTCCATTTCAGAATATGGCTGGACCTTATTGATGAGCTCATCTATTAATTCATCCATATTATCCAAAGTATCATAATCAAATGACATCGCTGGGCACATACCAAGACAATCACTACATTCGCTTGAACCTTCAATAGGCAATCTTATCTTAACATCTGCATACGCTTCTGCCTTTTCCTTAATATTACTAATATCATCTTTCAACTGGTCAAGATTATCTGAGATATTCCCTTCTTCTATCTCATTAACAGTACTGTATGCATCATTCAGTGCAGAATCAAAATCTGACTTTAAACTAACATATTCAAAAGCTGCGTCTCCTAAACTATAAGGATCACAACCTTCACCATATAGAGCACAAATCATACTCCCTAACTGCTTGCATCCAAACTCGTTATCTGGAGCGCAATCCGAATTTTCTAGGTATAATACCCTATCACAGTATGCTTCAGGTTCATGCCATGTCTTCCTGTATGCATCATAATAAGTATCAGCATTTCTACTTGCATTAAACGTATCCAAATCATCCTTAAGCTGGTTTAATTCATCTTTTGAAGGATAGAACATGCTCTGGTAGTAATCGGTAAGGATATTGGTTATTGTTTTATTATCAGTTATAATCACACCACCTCTCTCAACGGTCTCATCAGGTTCAAAAATAAGAATAGGCACATTTTCATTATTAAGAATAATCTGATAACTAGTGTTAGCATAAGTATAATTGACAACTGAAAAATCATCTACACTTTCATTACCGATCAAATAATCTGAAAAATCAATACCAGCATAAATCGTATTAGTTGCTAATCCAATACTTATAATTAAGAGCATTAATAATCCAGAAAACATTATTTTATTCGCCATGTTTCTATAATAATGATGTAATATTAAAAAGCTTTCGCATCTGATGTAAGTTTTATAAAATTCCGGTATAATTTTGTTTTTGAGCATAAAGTATAAACACTTTATATCAAACATCAAGCTCTGTTTGTTTGCCGCGAACCATCAGTTTATATAATTCAGCCAATAACATACTCATAAGTTTAAGTTAGCATTTTATTGTGTTATTTATTTGGCTATTTGGTTAATGAACAAATTGATTAAAATATTTAGGTTACACGATGTTATTGATCTTACAATTTAACCTAATACCTTAAAAATGCGCCTATTCCATAGAAACTCTGATAGAACTGTGCGCCAACATCAGATTCCATAGATATAATCGTAACAGGAATATTATTCTCATGGCACAGCTCGATGATATAATCTATTAAATCCTCTTTTTCATCTAGTTTATATCTTATTCCATCTCTTTCTGTCTCTTCCTTAACTTCTCTATCGTTGTTGTATATTATCTTTATTCTTTCGTTTGGCTCCCGAATTTTGCTGTGGCTATCAGGTTTATTGTAATAAGCGATTACGCGTTTCAATCCTTCTGATACAAATACCTGTTCTGCTCTTTTAGTCGTTATTGCTTCAATTACTTCATTCTCACCATAAGTAACCAGATTACTACCTTTACCAACCCTTCTCAGAAATTCATGTACGATATTCTTCTCTTTAATCATTTCTTGTCCTGCAATTATATCATCGCATTTATTTATTAATTCCCTGATTCCATACTCATCAGTGTAACCAATATCGACAACACCCAGGATTTTAATCTGATAATTAAATGGTCTTTTTTTGAGAAATCCTTCCTTTGCAGGCCCTGGACCACCTATGATAACACCTTTAACACCCTTGATAAAATATCTATCCATAGTTTCACCAATATCCTTATAATACTTATCAATCGCATTTTCAATAAGTCGTGAATATCTCTGAGCCGATTGCCCTCCACCACGTATCTTACTATGTGCGAATGATCGTTTCTGTGCTAATATCTGCACATTGGTTCCCTTAAGGTATGCAAAGGTTGCTTCCTTACCATCCATAACTAATAATCCATATTTATCCTCATGGCCCAATTGTCTTTCTAACGGTTCAAGGAAGAACGACGAGTCGCATCTATAAAGCTGAACTTGGATAGGTTCAGGAGGAACGATCGAGAATAACTTTATATCACTTTTTCCTTCTTCACCTGATACATTTCCACAAAAGATAGCAATACCATTCTTAGGTGGTTTATTGGGAAATGATTTGAGATATTGTAATATCTTGGTTATGGCATCTGTAACATTCTTACGTGTTGTCTTGCTTTTTATGTTTGATGCTTGTCCAGATTCCGACCTAAGTTTGCTTGTTATTTCTGATATTGCATAGTTTTCAGGAATGTACAGTGATATCAGTTCAGTCCCTCTTCCTTTCATCTTTTTCAGTTGTTTGAGCTGTTTCTTGAGTTCATAAGTTTTTTCATCTATCATCTTATTCACCTATTTATTCATTTGTCTTTCTCCTCACTCATCCCATGAGAATCCATCTTGTCTTATGGTTTCTAATTATCTTGGTTTCTTATTGTGTATAAAGTGTGAAACCTTATACAAACAATAAAGTGCTCATAAATCCTCACTTTATTGCTGCATATTCAAAACAAATGTAAAACTATTTGTATTCATATGGATTTTTAAAAGAAGTTTTTTTTGGTATTTTTGGCAGTTTCGGTGTCAATGTTGATGGCTTCTCTTTCTCTTCTCCTTCCTTTTCGCTTCTTTTTTTCTCTCTATAGAATAATATCACGAGCTCAGCGATAGCAGTGAACACACCAATGAATGGATACATGATCAACGCAAC
Organism: Microcaldota archaeon; assembly: GCA_021163645.1. Classification (GTDB taxonomy): domain Archaea; phylum Micrarchaeota; class Micrarchaeia; order Anstonellales; family JAGGTN01; genus JAGGTN01. The sequence continues at coordinate 14,111 of JAGGTN010000035.1, forward strand.
CAGGATAGGCGCAGCGACTGATGTTACTGGTACGGCTTTGTTTTTCTCCTTACGCGAATAATACCCGGCGATTATGGATAATACGATTACGTAGAGCCACATGAGATCGCATATAATGATGCCGAATATACCAATGGGTTCAACCGGCAAACCTTCGCATCCTGCTTTTGGATACAATCCAAGTATATGTTTATTTCCAGGAGGGAACACACATACATCATTGTCACAATATCCCTGACAGCAAATCCCTGTGCGGTTGCAGACAGAGTTTGAACATTCAAAGACAGTTCTATTACCGGATGGGAATGTTTGATTGATTGTCTCATTTATTTTATTCTGCGGTTTCTGTTCTGGTATTTGGCATGTTCCATTGATACAAATTCCTTCACAGCATTCTGATTCGTTTGCACCCAAATATAACCTATCGAATTCTTCATAACAATTACTTCCCAATGGAACACAGCAATAACCATTTACACATGATAGGTCAATCGGATATCCAGTATCATTTAGCATTTTTTCAATATCACAACATGACAGGTTAACCTCTGGACCGCATTGTTCCCATAACACAGAACAATTTATGGGTGGATAACATAATATATGATTAACCTGATCCAATGCCATTGAACAATCATCTTTACTGACTTTTAATGTATATGTTCCCAATGGGTCAGTGGCATTGAACCTGAAACTGAAATGGCCCTTCCTATCATCGTCCGGGTTGACGGTTATCGGTATCGCGCCGAATAGAAGATATCCATCAGGATCAGTCACATCCAATACTGTATCGCGTATGTCATCATCAGAGCAGTCACCATCATAATCAATACTCGCATAAACAGTCACAGTATCATTTTCGCATGCACCTTCTGTTCCTACTGATGACCAGCTTATATCGTCTATTGATAAATCGCAAGTGCATGGCCTTTCCGGATTGCAATCAGATGATATCCTGAACGAATCAGTCGCTGGTATGCAATCATTTGGACTATTATTTGCTATGATGTTGTAATTACCAATGGGCATGCCACTATCCACTGGTATTGATATTGAGCCAGAACATGATAATGGTATTGGCACTACAGGTGAGTTTGTACACATATTACTGCAATAAGATGACGATGGGCATCCAATGTCACAATAACCATAATCATTCAAAGTACCGTCACTGCATGATACGTTTGTGAATGAATTACCCCAGCTATGCCCTATTACACTACCACTAGAGCTAACTCTATTACAGCATAAATTAATATTACTGAATGAATTGTCAGTTATGTATAGATTACTTAACCCGGTTCCTAGGCAAGACACTGAAATATCACTGTAATTGGAACTGTCTGAATGCTGAATATTAATGCCAATTGCTGATGATAGACCCGCCCCACCATATATTGAAATATCTGAGATGTTACTGTTGATTACCCCTAGGTATAACCCGTTAGCGAACTGCGTTATATAACAATTATTGATTGTGATATTATTAGCATAAGCTGATGAATCACCTGCTTTTATACCAGACATCATCATTCCTATCGCAGTGCCATCACCACGTAATGTTGAATAATTACCATTGATAGTAATGTTATCTGCCTTAACATTTAACATGGCTGACATAAAAGTATGTGATAATCCTCTACTGTTTAATATGGTTGATAGGTTATATTCATTCTTGCACAAGCTCATGGATTCGTAAATTTCAAACCCATAGAAATTACCAGAACTGTCATTGATACATAATGGATACCTAGATGTCACTCCTGGGACATAACTATTACAAGATGGTATTGATGTGTCATAAAGGTCAATGCAATTTGATGCTCCTCCTGCCCCTCCGCTTCCTGAGCCGTCCGTTGAATACCTGCAATTGAACAATGAATCGCCAGATGAATTCAATAGATATACATCGGCAATCTCACCTGTGCTTCCAATTGAATCATTTATCGTGAATTCTATGTTCTGGCCCGGCTGATAACATGATGATAATCCGTTTATAGATAACCTGCATGCTGAGCATGGATAAGTACAGACCGTACTTGCTAGGTCTGGCGGGTCTGTCTTTTCGCAGGTCAGATTAGAATATGATTGACTGCTGCCTGGTGCAGGTGAGGAGCGACTTATGTCAATTATATTATCACAGATATAATCATTTGTCAGGTTATAACTCCCGGAATTTGATATATTGATACCTATATTATTGTTTGTGATAATGCTATTATCTACATTATCTCGGTTAATATGTTTGAGTAATATACCAGTATCACTCTCATTGACATATAATCCATC
>JAGGTN010000056.1 GCA_021163645.1 Microcaldota archaeon
GAGGTTGCTCGTGGATTCATCCCACAGACTCGCATCATAAAACAGATCAAGTAAAATAAGAAGAGATTTATAAGAGTTTCTTTAACATCTTAAGACCCATAAAAATCAGATGAGCAAGGGTTAAATATAACATGAAAAATTTAAACGCTTACAACATTAAAAGTAAGTTTTAAAACCTTACTGTTAATATTATATTAAATATAATATTAAAAGATAATATGTTATAAGATGAATATTAAATAAATATTACAAATGACTATTTATTAAATCTTATAGATTAATCATAGTAGCAATTAGTAATAAAGATATAAAGTCTAAGATTAGACCGACCGAATTTGAAAATAATTTATGAGGTGATAAAATGGTAAGAGCAGAAGGAGGACAGAATGCAATTCCTGAAGGATCACAAAGAGTGATCGGAAGGGATGCGCAGAGAATAAATATTGCTATTGGTTATGCGGTTGCAAGTCTTATAAGGACAAGTTTAGGACCAAAAGGAATGGATAAGATGCTTGTAAGTGAATTGGGAGATGTTGTGATAACTAATGACGGCGCGACAATATTAGATGAGATGAATGTAGACCATCCGGTTGCTAAGATAATGGTAGAGGTTGCAAAGACACAGGATAAAGAGGTAGGAGATGGAACTACGACATCAGTTCTCATATCTGGTTATCTGCTCAAGAATGCCGGTGAGTTGTTAGACCAATCAATTCATTCTACTACAATAGCCAAGGGATATAAGTTGGCTGCAATCAGGGCAAATGAGATTCTGGACGAGATAGCATTACCCGTGAAGGTTGATGATGATGAGATTTTGAAATCAATAGCTAATGTTGCCATTGGTTCAAAGAGTATTGGATTGGGTGATGCTAAGGATTATATAGCAAAACTGATTGTTGATTCGGTTAAACTTGTGATGGTTGAGCGGGACGGGGGATATTACATAGATACAGAGCATATCAAAATAGAGAAAAAGACAGGTGAGAGTGCGGCAGAATCAAAACTTATACGCGGTATTGTGATAGATAAAGAGGTTGTACATTCGGGTATGCCAAAGAAAATTGATGATGCAAAAATTGCTCTTCTTGAATGCCCGTTGGAAATCGAAAAAACAGAGACAGATGCGCGCATAGAAATTACATCACCAGAACAGATGCAATCATTTCTTGAACAGGAAGAGAAGATGCTTAAGAATATGGTTGATAAAATAAAATCTGTAGGTGCAAATGTCGTGTTCTGTCAGAAGGGCATCGATGATCTGGCTCAGCATTATCTTGCAAAGAATAGAATCATGGCTGTGAGAAGAGTTAAGAAATCTGATATGGATAAACTGGCCAATGCGACACATGCTAGGGTTGTCAGCTCCTTGGATGACCTTAGTTCAGATGATTTGGGGAGAGCAGGGTTAATAGAAGAAAGAAAGGTAGCAGGAGATGAGATGGTATTCGTTGAGAAATGCAAGGATGCCAAATCAGTAACATTATTCCTAAGGGCTAGCACCGAGCAGGTTCTTGATGAGGTTGAGAGAGCTGTCGTTGATGCGATAGGTGCTGTATCAAGTGCCATCGAAGATGGTAAATATGTAATTGGCGGTGGATGTACTGAGGTTGAAGTTGCTCAGAGATTGAGGGATTATGCAACGAAGATCGGTGGGCGTGAGCAATTAGCGATTCAGGCATTTGCCAATGCGTTGGATGTAATACCTAGAACCCTTGCAGAAAGTGCTGGTATGGATGCAATTGATACACTTGTCTCATTGAGGGCTAAGCATAAGGATAAGAACAACATAACTGTTGGCGTTGATGTAGTGAATAGTAAGGTTGATGATATGAAAAAGCAAGGAGTGATAGAACCATTGAGAGTGAAGAAGCAAGCAATATCTAGTGCTACAGAAGCGACAAATATGATATTAAGAATAGATGATATAATCAGTGCTAAGCCGAAGTCTGGTGGTATGCCTGGCGGTCCTGGAGGCCCAGGAGGAATGAGTCCAGGTATGATGTAATTTTTAATTTTTTCTTTTTAGTTTTTATGAGCTCTTGTTTAATATCGATTGAATGGAGAATAAAATCTTTGATTTAATCTGGCAAATTTTAAGTTGCCAGTCGTTTAATATTTATATTGTAGGTGTTTATTTGGACCTGGTTATTCACTATGCTGAAATAGGCTTAAAAGGAAAGAATCGCCTCTCTTTTGAGATGCGGCTTGTAAGTAATATTGATACCAAGCTTAGATTAAAACATCAATCAGGTTTGTTAAGGAAAGAGTATAAGGTAAGAAGGAAAAGAGGGTATATTTTGATTGAGAATGTTGATGGAGAATTTGATGAGCAAATGGTTGAGAAAGAGCAAGAAAACATGGATGAGCAGACAGTGATATTCAACGTACTATCAAAAACGCCTGGAGTAGAGAACTTCTATCTATGCAAGAGAGTAGAATTATCAGATCACAAAGATATTTTATCATTAGACAAGCTCATAAGCAGATTTATCGATAAGATAAGCAAACGGTTGTGGGAACAAGATATTAGGTTGTGGGAACAAGATATTAACATGAAAAGAAATAGTGGTGAGCAGAACAGTAAATTGATACACAAACCAACCGGCAAGTTTGATGGCAAACATCTGACTTTTAAATTAGAAACGAAAAGGGTAGATAAATCATTCAAGTATAGATCACCAGAAATTAATATGATTATAGGTAAAAAACTCGAAAAAGAAGGATATATCGTTGATTATAAAAAGCCTGATATAATAGTTAATATAGAAATTCATAAGGGATTTGCATATGTGTATGATAAGAAATATAAAGGAATGGGTGGATTGCCTTGCGGTGTTGAGGGTAAAGTAGCATGTTTGTTATCTGGTGGGATAGATTCGCCTGTTGCTGCAGTACTTATGCTTAAAAGGGGATGTACTATCTCTCTTATTCATTATCATAATACACCTGAACCGCATGATAAGATATTCCAAATATATAATGTACTTAAGGAATATGACCCAAACATAGATTTGATTACAATCTCTTTTATAGATGTTCAGAAAGAGATCATATCTGTGATTCCAGAAAAGTATAGGATGATAGTTTATCGTAGGTTTATGCTTAGGATTGCTGAGAGATTGGCAGAAAAGAATGAATTCAAGGCAATCGTTACTGGTGATTCGCTAGGTCAGGTTGCATCACAGACATTAGAAAACATGAAAGTCATATCATCATCAATAAATATGTTGGTGCTGAGACCATTAATAACATATAATAAGCAAGAGACCATTGATTTAGCAAAGAAGATAGGTACGTTTGAATTGTCTCTAATTCCATCCCCTGATTGTTGTTCATACATGATAGGCAAGCATCCAGCAACCAAATCAAAGCTGGATGATATCATAAGATTAGAAAAAGCATTAGATATGGATGAAATGACTAAGATGGCAATGATGTCAGCCACTAAATATGTTTAATTTGTTATTCATTTACAGTTATTGCTTTGACTGGGCAAACTGTCACTGCCCTTTTCACACATTCCTTATCGGTTTCATTTATATTCGTAACATTGTCAATCTTAACCTCTGATTTTCCATCAGAACCGTACTTGAATATGTTTGGACATAGAGCAATGCAAGCACCACAACCAATACATAAATTTCTATCAACCTTTATTTCCACGTTGAACACCCCTCTTTTTCGCATTATAATATCGTCTTTTATTTTCATTCATTTTCTCTTTTATTGATATTATTCTTTATAAAAATAAATTTCTTTATGTCTTCTTTTTCCCCTCTTCTCTAATAGCCTTAACTATCTTATTTACTTTCTCTTTGACATTGGATGATTTCTCAAGCATCGTCCCTATCTGTACAATGTCTGCTCCTGCTTTAACAATATTAACAGCAGCATCGGAGGTTTTGATTCCACCTGCTACAATATAAGGTACAGTTATTGAATGTTTTACCATTGATATGAGATCCAGTGGGATATGACCCTGTGGTGGATTACTCCCAGTATCTGTGATGATAAATCTGCTTCCTGTGAACTGAGCACTCATGGCCAAAGCAGCAGCCACTTTTGGTTTATTTCTTGGAATAAGATTAACATCTCCCACCCATCCAACAGTTCCCCCTGGCTCAACCACTATATATCCTACGGGTAATGGTTCTATCTTAGATTTTAGTATGACTGGTGCTGCCAATGTCTGTGCCATAGTTATCCAATACGTATTCCTGCTGTTCATTAACGACATGAAATATATTGCATCAGCATATCTTGTTATCGTGCCGATATTCCCTGGGAATAATATTACAGGAACATTGACATTTTCCTTTATTCTTCTAGTAACATCATCTAGAACATCTCCTTGAACACCCATGCTTCCGCCAACTAATACAATATCAGCACCACCTTCGTTTGCTTGTTTTGCCGTTTCTACTGCGTGATCTATGTCAGGATAATCTAATGGATCTATCAGGCTGAACATCAGTGCGCCATACTGGTCCAATCTATCCAGGATATACTTTTCTACTTTTCCGTAGCTGATTCCTTTATTCATGATAACATCTCCTTTTGTTTAGGAATAATTTAAGCATACATTTTAAATTTTTAAATATATACTATTTAAAACCTTGGGTTCTCTTTTTGTTTTTGCTTTTTGTTCGTATACTCTCATATTCATCAATAACCTCTCTGATCCCTTGTTCTATGTTCACTTTTGGTTTGTATCCTATCAATCTCTTTGCTTCACTAATATCAAATATCCTATCACTCGCCATCTTATTTATGTATTCCTGTAGAGGTTTTCGTTCTCCTTTAAGTTTATAATAATATTCTCCAAGTTTAGCCAATAACTTTGCTTCCCATAAAGGAATATGTTTTTTTGGCATTGGCGCATCAATAATATCGCATACAGTTTTAATTAGCTCGTTCTGTGTTGGTGTTGGTTTGCATGAGATATTCATTAATTTTAATCCCATTAATTCAGCATCACCAAATTTGTTTACTGTCTTTTCAAATGCCTGTGCAGCATCATCTGCATGCAGGATTGGGATGTGATTATCCCCATCACCGATTATTTTATATTTTCTTTTTTTTATCTGGTCTATCATAGTAAAATAACCTGAGTGGAATCCCCTGCCGTATAACATAGACGGTCTCAAAATAATTGTTTGATTATCTTCCCGTATCCTAAATAATACCTTCTTTTCTGATAGAAATTTAGTCTTGGCATAATCGGAATCTAAGTTTATCCTGTTTAACTCTTTCACTGGATTGTCGACTGATTTACCGTATATCGATGTTGAACTCGTATGGATAAACATAGGGACGTTCATTGTATTGTTTATCAAGTTGCGTGTGCCTAGTACATTGATTTTGTATAATTGTTCATATTGTAATGTATAATCCACTGAGCCAGCTAAATGAATAACGATATCATAGTCAAATCTATATGATTTCATTTGCGTATTATTAGTCAAATCCAATCTAATTGTATTGTAATCCTTATTCTTTTTTTCTTCTTTGTCATTAAGGACTACTATGGTGAGATTGTGCTTATTCAGTCTTTTAATCACATAACCGCCTAGTCTACCAGCTCCACCTGTAATCAGGATTTTACGCGTGTTCATAGAAAGATTTATTATTATTATTGTTTATAAATCAATTGGTGGCCAGATGCGAGCTAAAGGTTTAAACAGGAAGAGGGATAAGGTAGATCCGGTAAATCTGGTAAATAAGGTAAGACCGATAAACCAGGATGACAAAGCAAACCAAGTTAACCAGGTGAACCGTATAAAGGATTCGAGTTCTTGGAATGTGGTTAGTATAAATGATAAAATAAATAATATGACTCTTGTTCTAGATGGAAATATATTGACAATGATAAATGCAAATAAGATAAATGAGCTTACTTCACATCGTTCCATGCCTAACCATACGTCCCATCTAAGTTCTGAGCCTTTTCATAGCATTACTATTATTCATATTAAGGAAAATATAATTAAGTTCTATTTATACATAAAAGGGGTATTACATAAATTTCTTATACGTATCGGGCTGATAGATTCTAAACCAGACCCCATTCTTGAAGAGTTCAAAAGGTTCTCACTTTTATATCAAATGTACTGTACCAGTCCCGTTGAGATGATAGCTTATCATTCTGCTTTTGGTAGGGCATATTATGAATTAAAAAAATTAACTGAGGATCCACGATTTAAGCATGGTAACAGTATGCATGGCTCAGGGTCAAACATAGGCAGAGAATATATCCGTGAGGCTAAAAGAATCTTTTCTGATTTTAGTGAGGCATTCATATGGTAATTGGTTTGTGGATAATGAATAGATAATTGATTGGGTGTTGTAAATAGTAGTTGTGAGTTATTAGCTGATGAATTAATGATTGGTGAAATTAATGGATTGGAAACATCATTTGGTCATAGGAATAGTTAGTGTTATGATAATTTATGTATTATATTGCTTATCAACTGATTCATTTAATTATCATAATCTGGCGTTTTGGATGAATGGATTATTCATTATCATACTAGGCGGGTTCAGTGCATTATTTCCAGACATCGATTTAAAACAGAGCAAGATATCAAGAATAGTTACCGTATTTGGAATATTAGCTGTGATATATATTTCTTTTATATCTGTTGATTACTTACGTGTGCCACTTTCATCGTCAAATATAAAATTAATATTAATCTGGTTAGGTGAATTTATAACCAGGATAATCATATATTCATTAGCATTCATTGGCCTAATGACCTTGATAAGACCTAGGCATAGGGGAATAACTCATACATTATTTTTTACAGGGATTTATGGGGCGGTTATTTTCATATTGGCTCATTCGTTTATGCTGTCTGTGTATGGCATGGTTGGGTATTTATCACATTTATTGGCTGACAGATGTATAAAACTTATTTGATTTTCTATTCCTGAAATATCCTGGAGGGAATAGATACACTTTAAATTCGCCTCTGGCACGTGCAGAAAATATCTTTCTATTGAGCTTCTTCCATACATTATCGGTTTTGCCCTTACCAGCATAGATATCAATATCAAATGTCTCATCACCTGTTACGAATAAATGACGTTTATTATATTTGCTTTTTATTGCCGTACCGGTATCAACACATTCATAGAACCCAGCGATATCCTTATCTGTTGATTCAATGTATATATAATATCCTAAATATCGTGGGTCAACCGCGACTGTTCTTTTAGGAACAGGTTTTATGTTACTACTTGTGGATAATGTATCCGACCATACGAATCGTCTTGTTTCTGGATGATATCCAATCACATTTTTTCCTTTATAACGCGGATTTTCAACAATTGCGCTCCCCTGCATTTTCACGTTTGTCCTATGTTTGGCTGTGAATCTTGGTATGATCGGAGTATAGTATACAGTAATATGAGGGTTTTTTAACCATCTACCTTCATTCTCATCCGGTTTAATGGTTTTAGAAAAATCGATATTTTTTTCTGCTTTTTTTGGATGGTTGTTGATGAGGATGGTTCTCTTATTCGTGCCTGTAAAAAGCGAATAAATATCTTTATTTTTGTACCTTGCTTTTAGATTGAAATATCTGTTAACTATATATGCACCAAGGAGTGTTTTGTTCAACGTCCTTGGTTTAGGTTTTCCGATTAGCTTACCGAATGCCTTTTTGTTGATTCTTGACCAATGATCATGAGCCCAAGCATACATGTTCCATAATTCCTTAACTGTATTTCTTGGTATTTCTGGTATGTTTGTTCTTTGTTTGTAATGTTTAGATAATGTATTTAATACAGATGTTGCTCCTTGTGGGTCAATAAGCATCCATATATGTGCAATTCTCCTATCCTCTTTTGATTCAAATGAGCTAGTGAAGTCTATCGCGTCTTTAAGCTGTTTATTATTATACATCTTATTGAGCCTGCGTGCTAGATAACTGATGATATATCTGTCTTTATCATTAAATAGGTGTTTTCTTAATCCATTATTATCTATATATTCTGGATAATATATTGCGAATTCGTAACAATCGTCAAACATCTCTCTTAATCCTTCTTTAACATTAGGAATAGGTATTGATTTTATCTCAATATTTTTCTTTTTCACATGCTCTAAGTTATACATTGATCTCTTGGCTCTTGCAATGAACGTTTCTGTTATTCTTTCTATGTTTCGCCCGCTAGTTGTATTTTGTTTGGCTTGTCCAGTCTCATGCTTAACTATCTGTCTGGGCTCAATCGGCCTAACAATCTGTTTCAACCCATATATTTCATAGAATTTGTTTAATATCGCTTTATTCATATTAGACATCGTTATGCTGGGATGTTCAGAATAAATCTTTCTGTATAGTTTGTAATATTCATCCACGGCTAGATATGCATTTTCAGTGCTCTTATTCTTATTTATTGAATCAAACTCATTTGAGAGCTTGTTTATTGTCTCATATTCACCTGGAATAATATCATATCCCGACTGTATCTTTCCCTCTAATGCCGTTAATATATCGATGCATCTTATCTTATCTTCTTGATTGCCAATCGTCATTATTATATTAACATTTGTTTTATCATCTTCACTTAATTTAGAGATTATGTTTGAGAATAATGATAGGTTGTCTTCAGCAAGCCTTATCTTATACTTTGCAAATGAATATAGGTCTTTGTCATCAGCATCAAAAATTGTTTCGCGTTTCTGCTGGTTGATATATGTCCATACGAGAAAGTCGTCTTTGAATAACTGTTTATGATTATTAATGTAATTATAAACTGTTCCTTCTATCTCCTTATTACCCTTGCGTTTCTGATTTGTTTTCTTGAATAGATCTAATATACTCATTTTTTCATCCTCACTTTATCTCGCTCAACTTTCTCCTTTCATCCTTCCTCTATCAATTTCTATTCTTTTCATTTTTAATTTTCTTTGTCCTTCACTATTTTTGGAATGATTATTGTATCTTTTCCTATGTCTGTTAGGATATATCCACTATTCTGAACTTTTTCTCTAAGTTCATCTGCTTTCTCCCATTCTTTTCTTTCACGCATCTTGCTTCTCTCTTCAACCATCTTTGAGACGTCCTCTGGAATATCCTCATCATTATTTGTATTAATTACACCAAGCACATGATCTATATTATTTATTGTTTTCAAGATATTTTCAGCATCTTGACTGCTTATCTTCTTTCTCATGATGAGCGAGTTGATCTTGTTGATGAATTCAAAGAGGACAGCAAGAGCCTCTGAGATATGGAGATCATTGTCCATGTATTTTTCAAACCCAACACGCAGATTATCGGTTAATTTTTTAATCTCTTCGCGATTGCCATCCCCTCCTTTCCAGCCATGATTAGATATGTATTTGAGTTTTGCTACGAATTCGATAAGGTTCTGTACTGTTTTGGCGGATGATTCGAGAGCATCGAACGTGAAATTGAGCTGTTGTCTATAATGTGTGGATAATAATAACCATCTTATTGCTTTTGGATGATATCCCATATTAAGCAGGTCGCGCAAAGTGTAGAAATTTCCAAGTGATTTACTCATTTTCTTGCCTTCAACGATCAAATGTTCTGAGTGCAACCAATAGTTAACGAATTTCTCACCAGTTGCTCCTTCGCTCTGCGCAATTTCATTCTCATGATGTGGGAAGATATTATCTACTCCACCACAATGAATATCAAAATGATTACCCAAATATTTTGTGCTCATCGCAGAACATTCTATATGCCATCCAGGCCTACCCTTTCCTAATTCTGTTTCCCAATATACATCGCCATCATTTTCATCCCATGCTTTCCATAAAGCAAAATCAGCTAAATGTTCTTTTTCGTATTCATCATGAGTCACTCTAGCGCCTGCTTTGAGTTTTGATATGTCCATGTGTGATAGTCTTCCATAATTTTTAAATTTAGAAATTGAATAATACCAAGAGCCATCATTACCTTTGTAAGCATAGCCATTCTTGATGAGTTTCTTGATCATATTTACCATCTCAGGAATGGTTTCTGTTGCTCTTGGATAATAATGCGCTGGTTCAATGTTTAATGTTCTTATATCCTCATGGAATGCCTTTTCGTATTTACGAGTGAACTCTTTCAATGGTATACCTTGTTTTTGTGAATCGCGTATAGTTTTATCATCAACATCTGTTATGTTCATTACTTGAATTACCTTATACCCTTTATATTCTAGATATCTCCTGAGTATATCCTCAAATACATAAGTCCTATAATTACCTATATGAGCATAATTATATACAGTCGGCCCGCAGGTGTACATCTTCACTTCTCTATCATTGATAGGGATGAATTCTTCTACCTTTCTCGTCATCGTGTTATAGAATCTTAATACCATAAAAAACACCTTCCATTCTTATAAAAATAAATATAAATATAAATATAGTTATTTATTGGATATCATTTAAAAAGGTCATGTTTTATGGGCTGTGTAGAAAACATCCAATAAAAAATAATTTTTCTATATAAGTTATAAACCAAGTGTTTAAGTTTAACTTCCTTTTTTCTCATGTTTATATTTCTAGCATATAATTCATCACCGAATTTTCTTTTTA
>JAGGTN010000047.1 GCA_021163645.1 Microcaldota archaeon
CAAATCCTTATCACCAACAAAGAACTCAGCTAACACACCAAGCAATTGAACATATGCATACCTAACAGGACTTATTAGGTTTATAGTCTCATCCATAAATTCGTTCCATTGTGATTTGGCTGGGTCATATAATACTGTCTGTTTGAGAGCATCATACATTCTCTTAGCCAAATCCTTATCACCAACAAAGAACTCAGTCAATACACCGAGTAATTGAGCATCTGCATACCTATCAGAATTTTCTAGCCTCCCATTCTTATCCATCCACCCGTTCCATTGGGATTTAACTGGATCCCATAATACTGTCTGTTTGAGATTTATCAGCATGTTCTTAGCGATTATTGATTGTTTATTTGATTGGTTTGGATGGGGATTTGGTTTCTCTTCTGGTTTTGGATCCGGCCAATCCTTTAATGGAATACCGCAGAATTTTGTATCTAAAGTGATTCTTCTTATATTCCTTTTCTTATCTTTTTTCATTATTTCACCCATTTTATTCACCTTATTTTATTATCTGATTTTACTTCTTATTTACTTACTTCTTATTCATCTTATTTGCCATTATTTATCATTCATTTTTACCAACAAACATCAAACCTTTACTATCTTTTTGTTTATTCTCATTTTGCTCAACAGCACCTTTCGTATTCTCCCGTCTAAGAATTTTTTCCATAAATTGCCATTTGCCCTTAAACTCTGCAAGGTCAGATTCATTTAACTCTCCATTTACTGCTTTCTTGAAAGCATGAGCAATAGGTTCTATCTTACTAGATACCTCTTCTGCAGTCTCCTTTGCAAACTGTTCTGCGGCAAAGGAAGGATTACCATAAAACTCCTTACGTACAATCTGCGGATCGAATATGCCTGAATATGGAGCAATAATCTTCAAAGCCACTATAGACGAATCAACACCTAGAAATCCTTCTGCACCCTTTGCTCTTGCCACCATCTCCAATGCACGAGCAAGACCTGAAACTACAAAACTCACCCTTGGAGACATTCCCATTGACGTTCCTGTGAGTGTTGCAAGCTCATGTGTATATCCTTTCTCTTTAAGGATGCTTGAGAAATTCTTCCCGAGTACAGATTTACTATTCCTTGCTTCTTCTATAGGACACCAATCAAGTCCAAAGGTCAAGTATGTTTTAAAGATTACATAGTAAAGGTCTGCTTCTGCATCAATGAATTTCTGGTGAAGTTTAAATAATTGTTCTGATAAATCCTGAGCGGTTATATCCTTAACCCTTGGATTGTCAGCAGAATTAAAGACATCAAAAAGGTCGGTTGGTTCTGGTTTATACAGAGAGGAAAGGTTCAATGGCACGTGTAATCTTTCATTTAAAGCATCATCAATATTAAATGTTCCAGAATAATTACCATCCCCAAGATTGGCTGCTGCTATTCCTATAGAATAACCTAAACGGCCTAATTCATATTTCTTACCCTTAAATGAGATGTAACCATCCATTAAGCCATAGAATGTATTTTGTATCAATGGTGGAGCACGATTGATTTCGTCTATGACGAAACATACTTCTTTCACGTTCTCAGTAAGTTCTTTAACATCATCGTCTGTTTTTGCATCCCTTAATTTATGAAGATTTATCCTTTCAAATACTTCCTTAATATCAAGGTCATGTCTACCTCTAAAATAAACTGCCCTCTGATTAAATATACCATCCATTATATCTTCTATTAATTGTGATTTACCCCATCCAGGTCTACCAATAAAGATCATGTTTTCTCTTGCGATCAAAGATGCAATAACCACATCTGCAACAGTAATTTCTACACCTCCAATAAATCCTATTGGATTGGAATTGGTATATACATGAAATGCCCTGATAAGTTCATGTATCTCATTATTCTGATTCAAATCAATTTTTTCATCTCCATCCATTCGTTACCACCTTATTTAATTTTGTGTTTAATATATATAATTTATGTAAGAGAATATTTATAAACATATCGTTAGTAAAATAAACACAATATAAAAACAATAAGATTTTATCATTGTTCAAACTCTTTTTATATCCCAAACATTTTAAACATTTTAAACTATAAATTATAACATGATAAATAACGATTATAATATAACAGATGTTTTAACTAAAATGGGTTTTACTGAGGAGCAATCATTAATTTTATCAAAGGATGAGTTTTTTATTAAACATAATAAACTTGAGACTTTAGCTCAAAAGATTAGTGCGTTCGCTGGGATCTATAAAGTGGATAAAAACAAAATCTGTGAAGCAATACTAAAATTCCCTCCATTTGCTGGTCTTGACCATGAACGTGTTATTCGGCAAAAAACAAGAATAGGAAGATTGAGCTTTATGTTCCTAACACAAACAGAAAAAGAATTTCACAAGTAAAAGACAAAACAACATATGAACCTAAACTCTTAAAAACGCTCAGGAAAAAGGTTAAAAGATAAATTTATCTTTTTATATTTCATTCTTGACTTTAAACTTTAAGCCTAAGTTCAATCCTTAATCATGGTTCCATCAGGCAACAAATAATCAGAATGTGGTATCCCTCGTTCTTCTAATTGGTATCTCTTGCATTTCTCAAAATCCTTTTCGCAATACTGTTTTCTCCATTCGTCAGTAATCTTGCCTTCCCTTTCAAGCCATCGTAACGGACATACATTGAACCATTTACATTTCATCATACCATCCTTTATTTTTTCTTATTCATTCATTTTTTTGTTTTACTTTTCATTTTATTTTTTATTTCTTAACTTGTTAAGGTTTTCCTTTGCTTCTGGCACTTCATCAAACCATTTTCTCAACTTATTGCATGGGTAATATGGACAATAAGCACACGAACTAAGTTTTTTTGATAATGCACACTTTCGTATATCACACTCTTTGCAATGCCTCCATAACACTTTATCATTATGACATCCTAAACAATTTATGTCTTCAGGTTTAAGATTAAGTCCATAAAGCTTGGACCATCCCTTTGCAGTTTTTTCACGAAGGATGTTGTCATCATTGATAGTAGCAATATAAGCAGGGCATTTACTACAATCAATTCCACATATACCATATTTTTTTTTATCATTCATAATGATTAAA
>JAGGTN010000036.1 GCA_021163645.1 Microcaldota archaeon
GGTCCGGTTTATGAGCGAATAAGTGGAACTTGATTTTGATATTTAATGGTTTCCTTTTTAAAAGGAAAGTTTGTTTCTATTCAAAGCTATGCATTTAGAATAAAATCAACACTTACTTAACCAAAATCAAGATTAAGTTAAGTATACTTAACCAAATTAAAGGTTTAGTTAAGTTCATCAAAAGTCTCAATACCTCATAGGTTAATTTGAATTGAAGCGAATGGTTGGATAAGGAGGATTGATTAAAATTTCAATACCTCATAGGTTAATTTGAATTGGCAAGGACGTATATCAGCGATATCAGACGGAGCATTTCAATACCTCATAGGTTAATTTGAATTTATATTATTTGGTTCATTTTTTGGACAACGTATGACATTTCAATACCTCATAGGTTAATTTGAATTGGCAACCGTTTGATGAAGCATTTGATGATATCATAGATTTCAATACCTCATAGGTTAATTTGAATTAAGTATGTATTGATTAAATATAACACGACCACGTTATTTCAATACCTCATAGGTTAATTTGAATTTCGATGCAAACAACAAAATAACCGACTATGATAAATTTCAATACCTCATAGGTTAATTTGAATTTTGATAATCATTACTTTAACATTAAGTTTGAAAAGTTCTAATTTCAATACCTCATAGGTTAATTTGAATTATATATTGTTTGTGATAAGCACATTACAGACGAGCATTTCAATACCTCATAGGTTAATTTGAATTAAAAGATACTGAACCATACCCAATTGATATTAAGTAATTTCAATACCTCATAGGTTAATTTGAATTGATGATATCATTGGAAGAATTAGAACAGAAAGAAAATTTCAATACCTCATAGGTTAATTTGAATTCAAAAAATTAATGCCTGTAAAACACTTACAGATTAATTTCAATACCTCATAGGTTAATTTGAATTAAACAGGAAGGACTTGAAGACAAGTGCCGATTACAAGTAATTTCAATACCTCATAGGTTAATTTGAATTTCCAATATGTGAGGTGGCGGAATTTAATAGTAATAAATTTCAATACCTCATAGGTTAATTTGAATTAGAAAATAAGATAAATAAAGATTAGGGGGTGATAAGAATTTCAATACCTCATAGGTTAATTTGAATTATGTCAATATAGATGACATTGAAGAAACAAGAAAGATTTCAATACCTCATAGGTTAATTTGAATTAGGTTTTATATCGAAATGGAGTCATAAAGTTTATATACATATTATTCGTCTGGGTTTTTAAAAGAATAAGGTTGAAAGTTAGTGTTAGTGATGTTATTTTATCTTCATAATAGAGATGCATAAAAAATCCTCCGCTAAATAAATTTAACATTTTAAATTATAAAATCTGTTGGCCTTTTTTCAACACCGATTATCTCTTTATGTGCAAATTTAGGATTGAAAGACTCAAACTCAAATATGATTACTGAATCATATCCTTCATCAATTACATTCTTTATTTTTAATTTTAATTTTGTTAAATTTGATTCAGTTATCTCACCTTCAAATACACTATTCTGTATATGAAACAAAAACCTCCTGCATAGTTTCATCAGTTTATTCACTCGTGAAACATCGACATCGTAAACCAATATAACATACATGTTACCAATATGACTTAAATCCTTTATATGCTTTACCCTCTATAAAATAATTAATCAATTTATAACATTCTAATTTAATTAAATGCTTATAACTTACATTTCTTTTCAGTGATTTATGTTTAATAGTTTCTCTTAACCTTTCATCATAATACTGTATAAACTTCCTACGACCATTTTTAGACAAAAAACAATAATCACTTTCTCTTTCAAAATCATCTTCTTTTAACATCTTTCTATTAATCAAATTAAAAATTGTTTTATCAACAATTAAAGGTTTAAATATATCTGCAATGTCCAAACTCAAAGAATTCCTTCTTTCAAAGGGCTCATGAAGATAACTTATCCTAGGATCCAATTGGGTTTTGTAAATCTGTGATAAACATGTATTGTATAGTAAAGCATTGCCATAACTTATCAATGCATTAATAGGATCTGTAGGAGGTTGACGATTTCGTGCTTGAAATATAAATGTATTATTATTAATTATCAAATTAAACTTAGAATAATATAATTTTCTCGCATTAGCTTCTGATAACATCAAATCATTTATATTATTAATCTTATTCTTTATCCTTGATTCGATATTATTGAATTCATCGGTCTTGATATTATAACGATATAACACTTTTCTCATATTATGAATTGATGAAAGTACCATTTCTTTAGCTATATACAACCTAGAAGATAAAGATTTATAATGTTCAACCTGTGCTACTAATACAACACCACTGGGATATTCTGTAGGTGGGATAAAACTCCCTGAATAAGCACCATAATAATTATAAAAGTGTATTAATATTTTGTTTTTGTTCATAAATTCTAAGAAGTCAGAATTGATAACAATATCTGAAAGGATATGAATACTATCTATTTCATTAATTGGTATATGCCACTTATCACTTTCTGTTATTAATTCTAAAGAATTATCCTTTCTTTTCAATGTTCCAGAACGTGTAATATATAGATCTCTCATTCACTCACCCAACAATAATCATACAATGAACAGTTTTTACAATATTTTCTAGGTTTCCTAGGTGGAATTTCTTTCATATCTTCAATCTCCTTAAATATTTTTTCAAGCTCATTTTCATATTCTTCATCTGGATATTTCAACCAGACAACTTTATGTTTCTCAATTGAGGTTATCTTTGCTCTTTTTATTCTTTTGTTATACATATTCATGATTTTAAGATAAAGGTAGGTCTGAAGAACAGCGTTCTTTCGGAGATCCCCTTTCTTATGTTCATGAACAACCCCTCTTTTCCAATCAATGTTATCAACATTAACTGGATAGTCTTGTTTATTAATCTCCTCATGATAATAAGACCCCATTTTTAACAATTTATTTGTACCTCTAATATAATAATAATTTAGGTAGAATTGCCTCTTGCAAAATAAAAATGAATTCAACAAAGAAGGACGTTGCCATAGAACATTCGGATCCATTTTAACCTCTTACAAATTCAATATATGTTTTTAAATCTTTGAGTAATCTCTCCCCATCATCCGAGATATTATTCTTCCCGTAGTACGAACACAAGAGTACTTCTTTAGTTATTGGTTCCCATCCATGTGCCACGATAGTTTTATTCCTCTTTTCATTCAATTTGCATATCTTATTGTATATCTCATAGGCCTGTTTTAATCGTTCATTATTTTTTGCAAGATAACTCAATATCCCAGAAAGATGTTTTTTCTGTATATGACCTTTATATTCTTCAAAAGAAACATAATCTTCACGATCTTTATTTTCCTTTTTATCTATCTCAACAAGATAATCGTACAAATCAGGACATCTCTTTTTAATGTTATCTTTCCAATCCTTACCGTGTATCCAGATTCCCGTATATTTCTCAACGATAAGTTTAGCTGTTTCTTCCGCAAATGCGAACAATCTTGAAAGAAAATCATAATACTCTTTATTATTCCATTTAATTTCCATATTATAATAAAGAAGTTTCAACCAATTATGATATATATCGAAATATCCCTGATATGATAAAGCATCTTTAGAATTGAGGTCTCTGATACTGTAAGGATATCCCCCTAGTATATCAAAGATTTCTCTATATTTAACAATCTCTTTTTTAAGATATGGAGGTAAAGAATCTTCGTTTATCTGATTAAGTTCATTGAATACTTCGAGTCCTACAGCAAAATTAAAATTAACTATTCCATCCAACACTCTTAAAGCTTTGAGGACATTCGAGTTATAATTCAAATGGTTCTCTTCTATTTGCTCCAATGCTAACCTATATTTACCTCTCATAATTAATTCATCAACTCTTTCTTTCAGAAAAAACTGAAGTAAACAATCTCTGTTAATTATCACTGCCTCGTTAGAACCTTTTGGCACATAAATTATTTTGGCATTTTTATATCTACTCACCCCATGAAGCAACAACATACCTGTCATCGCAGGCGTCCCACCAGTCACATTAAGGTAGACAATATCATTAGTTTTATCTAATTCAGGTTCTATTGTTTCATCAAAGAAATCCCTCATAATCTTGTCTGTTTCGTTGTATAGGGAAGGGTTTCCCACAGCCCCCCACACCTTAATGAATCTGTGATCTATACCAAACTGTTTTTCCAGCAATCTAGCACAGATCAATCCAATATAATAGGTATCAGTAGGATGATGAGGGTCTTGATGAGTTGCAATTAAATAAACCTCACTTGGAAAACAATTATTCTCTTGTTTTATTTTTTCTATGACATGCCCCAAAATTGCCAATCTAAAATTTTCTGATTCGTATTTCCCTTTTTCATAATTCTCTTTGGACTTACTGTAAACATACTTCTCACTATTATACACATTAATGTATTTGCCCTTATGAATTGGTTTCTCTAACTCTGATTTACCAACGACACTTATTAGGATTACCTTACCCATACTATCCCTCTAATCAAAAGTTAGTTTAACCCAACCTAATGGCATACTGTTTACAACTGTAAACGTCTTTGGAAATTCCCTAGCAAATCTCTTACCTTTTGGTGCATACCCAAATTGTAATTTTTCGTTTCCTTTTGCCCGTCTAAATTCATACAATCCCGGATCAACATTACCAAAAAGTTTGAACAATAACTCACCATAACTTTTGGTGAAATAACCACCATACTTACCTACTTGTATAATTATTTCGTTATCTTTTAAGTTATTCATCTCTTTCCTCAATGATTTGATATTTTCTCTAACTTTGTATTTAGATGAATCCGTTCCTCTTGCATTGTTTATTGTTTCTTCTATGTATTTAAGAACTGAAGCATAAAATTCATGAGAGTTTTTTATTAGGTTTTCAATCTCAAACCCTTCATAATACAGCTTAAAACTAGCTTCAGGAATTTCTACTAATTCCAACGAATTAAGCGTGGCTGAACCTTTTGGATTTCTCATTCCGATTCTATTAATCCTACCTAAACTTAAAGAATAATTATCCAGCTCAACATCTTCAATTCTTAATTTATATTCTTTTTTATCATCAGAATCTTTTGGTTCTAATGTTGTATTTATAATATTTCGTATCTTTATAACGTCGTATGGAATGTTTGCCAGTTTATTTTTTACTTCATCATAATATAAGATAGTTTTGAAAACTCCTTTAAGAGAACTTCCAGGCAAATATTTTTTCCCATCCAGATGAGATATAAATTTATCAATCTTTCCAGAAATCGGACCATTACATCTTATTTTGTAGAGAATAAAATTGTTGATTTCATTCTCCAAACCAACCTCTCTTAATATCGTTCTGAATGAAACTCTGTTTTCTCCTTTTATAAGGTTAAGAATCTTATACAGAAGGTCCTCTCTTCCATACAGAGTGTCCACTAACTTTGTAAAATCACAAATGTAAACAAAATTGTTATCGGTAAAATACTCAAAATCAGATATTACTTCACCTGAGGATATATGGATTGGAGTGATTGTTTTGAGTTCAACATTTATTTCTTTCATATTACTCACCACCACTAATCGGATTGAACGGAATCATCAACGCTTTTCCATATCTAAATATCTTATTTTCACCTATAATCTCCTCTTTTATCATCCCAGTCAATTGTTTATTGAATACACTACCTTCGCCAATATAGAAAAGAGGTCTCTTAGGTAATCCATTCCTTATATAATTCTTGCCATATAACAGTACCCAACCCTTTCTTTCAATTAGTGTGTATCTACCTTCTTTTACTGTTTCAATTTCATCGGAGGTTGGATGCAACAAAGATAAGGTCATAAACTTCTTACAATTTGAGGCGTGATCAAACTCATTATCAAATTCAGATATAGATACTCTTTCAATACCACCATAACCGATTGATCTCTCACCACCAATCCCGTAAAATTCTATCGCTTTGATAGATTTTTCTAATGGTTCCGACAGTTCTCCGTCAATCAAAAAGTAGAAGAAAACATCTTTATCTAACATGATTGAAGACACAGTATACAAATGATTATCTATAGTCATGCCTGTTTTTCTATTTATTGATACCTTTTCTTCAACATAATGGTCAAATAGCTTTAGATTTCCGCTCAATCCATCTTCTTTCAGATAAAGTAGATCTTTATCATTATTCACCGTTATATCGTCATTATTTAAATTACCTGTAATAAGTTTCTCATAATAATTAAAGGAGACGAATTTAACCTTCTTTATTAATTTTCTATCTTCCTCTAATAGGTCTTTAGGTATATACTTGTCCTTAGGTGAAGGAATAAAGTATACTTCTTTTCCGTTCTTTCTTATTCCATAAAATAAAGAAGAAAGTACCGGAAAAGAATTTACAAAACTGTTTAGTTCTTCAGTACCGAATAAACGTACATAGTTAGTGACTATCGCACCAAATAAACTATCACTATGAAAAACATAGTCGTTAATTTCCAAGTTGAACAATCCAAAATGGAATTTAGCGTATTTATTTGGAACTAGTTTAACTATTTTCATCACTCCCACCTTCATTTATAAGCTTATCAATACTCTCTATTAACTCGCTTACATCAACCTTACCATAACCCCTAGTTCCCGAACCACCCAGGTAATCATCCTGTAAAAGTTCAAAAGCAGTCTTAAGATTCTCTAAGAATTTCTTCCTCTTTTCTTTATCTTCCACATCATCATTAAAGATGATCTCTACATAGAATTTTAATCCTGGAACCACCCTTTCCATCTCTCTCGGATCTCCTGCCTTTCCACTATTTCTATTTATTCTATTTTCCATCTTATATTCGAATATTTTGTCCTTATCCAATTTACCATCAGTATAGAACTTCTGTTTAACTTCATCATCATTTTCATTTATGTAAGCATCTCTGAAGATTAACAGACCTATACCCTGTTTACTGGAGCCGAACAACCTACATATCGGACAGTTTTTATCCTCACATTCATGAACTTTGCCGTCTTCGTCTATTTTACCCAGATGTTTCTCTAACAAGCACCTAAGTTTACCCTTTAGTGAACTTCCCGGGATATATGGAAGACCGTTTTTAAGTTTTATTACTGGATTATCAACTCCGCCAATCCTAATATCATCTTTCTTACCACCAATATGTAATCCTGTTAAGACCTTTATATTACCAGAAATAACCTCTTTCTTCATCCCACATCACCTCATTTATTTTTTGAATACGCGATTATTGCTTCAAACACGTCTCTAAACTCTTTAATTTTTGTCCTTAATTCCTCTTCATTAGAAATTGGCAAAAGTACAGTATCAAGATATGTTGACATAGCAGTGTGGAAATTCCTTATCCTTTTATCTCTATTATAATCATATTCTAAAAGAATTCTAAATTTAAGAAGAGCATTTCTTATTTTTTCAAGATTATCTTTGTCCAAATCTATGCCAACAATAAGGTTGTAAAATTTCCTTAATTTACTGCTACTAATACCTTCAATTCCGTGGCGAGAATAAAGAGTTTTTATAAACTCAATCGGATCATTTTGTTTTTTCCTAATTAAATCCTCAATATACCTTTCATACTGTGTATCTTCATGTGTTCTATGTCCTCCACCATGATGTTTATGGCGGATATGTCCATAATTCATTCTTTATCACCTCCAACAGGTTTTGTTTTGTTAAGCGCGAGTTTGTGCGACACCTTAACAATATCAATAATGGTAGTTGAACTTCCTTTAGCTGAATCTTCTCTGACATACAATTCGTATATCTTACTCCACAACTTATCCAATTCTTTCACATATTCTTCATTGCTTTCCTTCTTTATTCGGACCAGGTAATAATGGATCAGCCATAACCCACGGATGTTGTACGATTCATCCGCTTCGTCCCAACTAATCTCTAAAATATCCAATACGTTTTGAAGATAGGAACGTGATATCAACCTATTATTAACCAATTTATTCAACAAGTTGAAGTAGAAGTACATGAATGTAAATTCATCAAACTCATCAGAATTAATCATCTCAAAAAGAGCATTGAGCAATTCTTTCGCGTCCATTCTTTCTGGATCCATAAACATGTACTTTGTTTTTCTTCCCCATTTGATCGGAATTCCGAATATACTAATTGATGATTTACCTTCCACTCCTTTTGTGGTTTCCAGATCCTTTTCTAAGAATTCGTAAACCTTTTTAACAGGATAT
This sequence comes from Microcaldota archaeon, assembly GCA_021163645.1. Classification (GTDB taxonomy): domain Archaea; phylum Micrarchaeota; class Micrarchaeia; order Anstonellales; family JAGGTN01; genus JAGGTN01. The sequence continues at coordinate 8,228 of JAGGTN010000036.1, forward strand.
TTTACATGAAATTCTCTATAAGCCCCACTTATTGTAATACCTGGGTTATCAAAATACGCCCTGAAATACCGTATAAACTCAAATAGATAAGAAGTTATTTTATCCCATGCACCAATAATAAAAGTGTCATCACCTCCAGAGTATACGATGTAAACATCATTTTTGTATTCTTCTTTTTTCCTCAGTGATTCAACATATCCGTTAAAGAACATGGAGAAATCAGAACTTAAACGAGCATAATGAGAAAATGCATAATTCATGTAGTTATCATCTTCGTTATTGTTATCTTCTTCAGAAGTTTTCATTTGGGACCTTTTGAACTCATTTGCTCCACCTATCGACCTAAATATTTTACCCAAGTTGTCCACATCCATCTTTACAGCTGCTAATTTATGATGGCCGCACCTTTCCTTTAACTGCTTATGAATATCATCAAACTCAATAATGTTCCCATCATCACCCATCGGATATCCCAAAGCAAGGAAAGTGAACGGAGAGTCTACCGTGTTTAGATGAACATATTCCTGACATCTTCTATCATTTAATCTATAGGAATAACAGAAATATCGTGTCAACCGATCTCCAAGACTAAATATTTCAAGATTTTGAATTCTTAGTTTTTTGTCAACGTTGTTATAAACCCCTTTTAAAGAGATCTTTAACTTGTCCATCTCCTTACAGGAATTACAAAGAACTAGTGTTGAAGTATTTGGGTCAGGATTGTAAATCCCTTTATGACATATCCTACAAAAATCGTTTATTTGATCATGGTTTTCACCGAATATTTTATCTAATATATGATCCCATTTCTTCTGTTTATCTGCGATAATAATCTTTTCTGTACTTTTTTCCTCTTTGCTATAATAGAACCTATGAAAATCGATAGGTGCATATGGTTTGTATTTTATTGAGAGAAATAAGGAAAGACCAAATAAATCATAAAACTTGGAATTTATCTCATCAACGATTTCTTTTAACTCATTTATAACAACAGGATGATTTGGAAGCAAAATGCTGAAATGCCCACCACCTGAAAATATGATATTTGTTTCAGGAATATACAATCTACTTACGATGTAGATTGGAATTACCTCATTCAGTAACATAATATATGTAGAATGATTTTTCAAGAAAGTGAGCGCTCTTGATGATGAAACCTGTGATATAAAATTCTGGATCCCTGAAAAGTCTCCATCTACTAATATAAAATAATCTTTAGTCAAATGGGGGTATTCCCCGTCTTTTAATTTTGTAATAATGTCACGTGAGTTCTCTGACTTCTGTTTTTCTGTTGAACTTATACTATCAAAAAATTCACGATTCTCTTTAAACAAACTATTAATTTCATCTTTAAATGACTCGTTCAAGATGTATCGATAATAAAGACATGAACTTATTGCAGCAGCTAATTTGGAGTGGGTATATAAGTCAACGTCTGGTAAAGAATAATACGTTGCTGATGGGATATAAGATAAATATCTTTTAATTATATCTAGCACTTTACGTATCAAATATCTATTATGTTCCCAATCATCCACAAATTCTTTTTGATTTCTCCCAATTTTAGCGAGTTCTAATAAAAATTTATCAAATAACTGAGATTCATATATATTTTTACCTTGCGACTGTTCTACATAAAAGGATTCCCCATTCGTAAAGTCGGGCAGTTGTAATGATAACTCTTTAATAGGGTGATATTTCTCATCAGATTTACTCCCATTGATCTTTAATGTAGTGCATATTGCTTTGAGATACGTTTCTTTAGGTTTATAGAGTCCTTTTTCAGCAGGATATCTCTCCTGAGCAGAGATGTAATCTCCTAAACGAACACATTTTGCTTCAATAGTATCCACACTCTGATTAGAACTCGTTTTTTGGATGTATTGAATAAAATTATAGTTAGCAAATAATTCACCCACTTCAGATGTCCTAAAGATACGGGTTAATACTCCTGGACTATCGTGAAACATCGGTTTTCCAGTCCTGCTTTTAGTATCTTTTCCCGCACGTTGATAAAACTTACCCACATCGTGAAATAACCCACCCAAACACACATCAACATATCTTTTGAGATTCTCCCCAGAAAATTTTGTCTTTAATATGTCACTACTCATAATTCTATCACCCTATTTCACATTAATAAATCCACATCCAAACGCAGTATATGAACCAATACCGGAATCGAACACTAATCGGTAAGCATTTAGGTAATCCTCAGGTGCGTCTTTGGAGATTGTTAATTTGATTTTATAGCCACTAGCTTTATAAAACCTCTGATCTTTCATCTTAAACAGATTGACAATTATCTTTTTAGAACGATCCTGTTCAAAAGAAAGATACTTGGACAAATCATCAACTTCGTAAATCCCCTCCTTTCCTAAGGACCGATATTTCCTAATCAAATGTTTCTTGAAAAAGTCATACATCTCTTCTTCATCATCTATTTTGAAGATTACCGGACCATCTGAAGAGTAGGTTTTTCCTGGTACAATTTTTGTCTTCATAAGATTTACACCAACTAACCTAAATTGAGTGTCCTTCAAATTAATTATTCTATTATTATCCAACAGATCAATCAAATGTTTTGAAAGGAAATAAGCAACATCTTTTCTCGGTGTTGAGATTAAGAAGTAGTAAGGTCGCGGATATTTCTTGCCTGTACGTTTATCTTTTATCCACCTATCGTTCCTCAACTCCGTATCACCGGGTTCGAAACCTCTCAGAGAACTGAAACAGAATTTAACGGGTGTTTGTTGGTCATGAATATCGGTTTCGTTCAGCATAGAATAAATCCAACCATTAACGCCTTCACGATAATATAACTCAAAATCTTTACGCGAAATACGGTCCTGGACTGGTAACATTGAAATTTTTATTCTCAAATTATCACCATTTCATATATTCTTATAGAATACGTGATTCTAATTCAATGAATTATTATATACAATTAAATTTTTAAATATATCTTTAACATGTATAATATTTTATTTTACTCATCGTACTATTTTCCAGTGTGATTTAACATCTTCCGGACTTGATGTTTCAACTGCTTCTTTATATCATCAATATCCTCTTTGTACGGCAAATATATCTGTGAAACAATTAAAGTTATTTTATGACCTGCATCTTCATCTAACTTTCTTAACCATGGATCCAATGGCAATTCATATCTTACATTCAGGGTATTATATTCATTATCTTCATGAAGCATATTTTCATCCTCATCAATCCCATACACCAAATGGACA